>NZ_JBFANF010000061.1:0-81775 GCF_040674675.1 Dactylosporangium sp. NPDC049742
CCCGGCCGGGCCCGGCTCGGGGGCGCCGACGCCGTGCTCCGCGCGGAGCTGCCCGTGCTGGGGGCGCCGGTCGCGGCGCGGGTGCGCGAGGTGCCGGGCCGCCGGCGCGGCTGGCGGCGCGGCGCGGCCGACGCGGTGCTCGTGGTCCTCGCCGCCGTCGGCGCGTTCCAGCTGGGGCGCAACGGCTTCGCCGCCGCCGTCCCCGTGCTCGTCGCGGTGCTGCTCGCCGTGCCCCTCGCCCGGCTGCTCGGCGCCGCCGCCGACCGGGCCGGCGCGAGCGCGCTGCGCGGCGGGCGGCTGCGGCTCGGCCTCACCGCCGTGCAGGTCTCCCGCCGGCCCGGCGCCGACCGGGTCTTCGCGCTCGTCGCCGTCGCCGTCGCGGGCCTCACCGCCGCGACCGCCGCGCAGGTCTTCGGCGACACCGCCCGCGCCGACCGCAGCGGCCAGGAGCTGGGCGCCGACCGGGTGCTCACCGTCCAGGCCGCCAACCCGACCCTGCTGCTGCGGGCGGTCCGGGAGGCCGACCCGAGCGGCCGGTATGCGATGGCCGCCGTCGTCGACGACACCAGCCGCCCCCGGATCCTCGCCGTGGACGCGTCCCGGCTCGCCGCCGTCGCCCGGTGGCGCACCGCGTACGGTCCGCTGCCGGCGCTCGCCGCGCCGCCCGCCAGCTCTCCCGTGGCCGTGGCCGCCGGGCCGCTCGTCCTGCGCGCCCGCAACACCGGGGAACGGCCGGCGGCGCTGGCCGTGCACCTCCAGGACACCGCGACCGGGGCACTGAGCACGGTCACGTTCGAGCCCGTCCCGGCCGGCGAGCACGAGGTCACCGCCGCCGTCGAAGGCTGCGCCGGGGGCTGCCGCGTCACCCGCCTCGACCTGGTCCGCGCGGCCGCCGGCGACGCGCTCACCGTCGAGGCGCTGCGGCAGGCGGACCGGGCCGTGTTCGACAGCGCCGCGCTCGGCGACCCGAGGCTGTGGCGGGCGGCGGCGAAGGGACCCGCGATGTCCGTCGTCGCCCGGCAGGGGACTCTGACGCTCGCGCAGGCGCCGGCGCCGTACCGGGGCGACAGCAGCGCCTACCCGATCGCCACCGGCCTGCCGCTGCCCGTCGTCGTCGCCGGCGAGGCACCCGAGGCGTGGCGGCTCGGCGACCCGGCTGTCGACGTGTTCGGCAGCGGCGCCGTCCCGGTCCGCGTCGCCGGCACCACCGGCGTCCTGCCCGCCGTCGGCTCCGGCGGCATCCTGCTCGACCTCGACGCCGCCCAGCGGCTCGGCACCGGCGGCACCGGCGGCCGCACCGAGGTGTGGCTCACCGCCGGCGCACCCGCGTCCGTCGTCGCCGCCCTCACCACCGCCGGCCTGGTCGTCCTCGCCGACGACACCGTCACCGCCCGCGCCGACCGGCTGGCCGGGCAGGGCCCCGCCGTCGCCGCCCGGCTGCAGCTGGTCACCGCCGCGCTCGGCCTCCTCGCCGCCGCGACCGCACTCGCCGTCGCGGTCGCCGTCGAACGCCGCCGGCGCCTCACCGAGCTGCGCGCCCTGCGCCGGCAGGGCCTGCCCGCGGGCGTCGCCGTCGCCGCCGGCCGCGCGGGCTACGCCGCCGTCCTCGTCCTCGGCGCCGCCACCGGCCTGCTCGCCGCCGTCGCCGCCCGGCTCGCCACCGGCCCGCCCGGCCGCCCGTTCGTCGACGACTGGCAGGTCATGCCGGCGCCTTCCGCCCTGCCACCGCAGGCCCTGGCTGTCACCGCGGCGGTCGCACTGTGCGTCCTCGGCCTGTCCTGGTGGCTGACCGCACTCCCGCTCACCCGCCACCTCGACGCCCCCGACACCGCCCATGGCCCGTCCCGATGACACCGCCGTCGCCACCCGCCTGCCGCCCTTCGTGCTGCCGCCGCCTCTCACGGTGCCGGGGGTCCGCGCACTGTCGGTGGCTCTCGCGTTTGCCGGTGAGGTCGATCGGGGTTCGCTGCGATGATGCCGTCGTTGCTGGGCATGTCGCCTGCTCACCTCGGGCAGCCCATGGCCCTCAAGTTGCCGGCGGCCCATGCGTTGCCGGTGGTCCTCGCGTTGCCGATGGCCGTCACGCTGTCGGTTGCTGTCGGGCTGTCGATGGTGCTCGCGCGGCCGGTGATGTCCGCGGCTGCTGTCGCCGTGTGGCTGGGGATCCGGGCGTTGGGCCGGTCGGTCGGCGAAGGATGGAAGGTCTTCACCGCGGCGGTCGTCGGTGTCGTGGCGGTCGCGGTGGTGGTGTTCGGCGGATTCGGGTTGATGCGTGGCACGTTGATCGGGGTTGGTCGCGATGATGTCGTTGTTGCTCGGCATGTTGCGTGCCCGTCGGGGGCAGGCGGTCACGCTCGCGCTGCTGGCGATGTTCGCGGTCGCGGCGGCCGTTGCCGCGCCCGCCTACCTCCAGGCGGTCGACCGTGCCGTGGTGGCCGGGCAGGTGGCCACGGCCAGCCCCGCCGAGCTGTCGCTGACGGTCCAGGCCACCGTCAACGAGCAGCGGGAGCCCGGCGGGGTCTCGTTCGCGGACGTCGGTGGGGCGCTGGTCGCGGTGCCCGGGTTCACGCAGGTGTACGCCGAGGAGTTCGCCGCCATCGGGATCGAACCGGATCCCCGGGTGGCGTCGCGGCTGCTGTACCGGCAGGGTGCCTGCGCCCACCTGACGATCGTCACCGGCCGGTGCCTCGCCGCGGCGGGCGAGGTCGTCGTGGGGGAGCAGACCGCCCAGCGGCTGCACCTCGCCGCCGGTGACCTGATCACCCTCACGTACGCGGTGATCAGCACCGACCCGACCCGGCCCATCTACGTCGCGGACGGCGACGCCACGCCGCTGACCGTCGCCGGGACGTACCGAACGCCCGAGCCCGACGGGCAGTACTGGGGCGCCCACGGGTACTTCCGGCTGGACCACACCGCCCGCCCCGGCGAGCCGGTCTTCACCGGCGCCGAGACGATCCGCACCATGTCGCACGGGCCCAGCGACGTCTCCATCGACGCGACCGCCATCCCCGGCACGATCACCGAGGCGAGGCTGCCCGCCCTGCGCCGCGACCTCGCCGGGCTCGACGCCCGCGGGGAGAACCTCGGCCGGGCGCTCACCCTGACCACCGCGATCCCGCACCTGCTCGACCGGATCGACCGCAGCCGCGACCTCGCCCGCCGCAGCATTCCCGTCGGCGCGGCGCCGCTGCTGCTGCTCGCGTACGCCGTCATCTTCATCGCCGCCGGTTACGGCACCGAAGGCCGGCGACCCGAGCTCGCCGTCATCGCGCTGCGCGGCGCCCGCTGGTGGACGCGGTGGTGGCTGACCAGCGGTGAGAGCCTCGCCGCGCTCCTCGCCGGTGGGGTCGCCGGCTGCGTCGCCGGGCAGCTGCTCGTCGCCGCCGTCGTCGCGTGGCGGTTCCCCGGCGTCGACCCGCCGGTCCTCGGGCTCGACGCGCTGCGGTGGGCTCCGTGGGCGCTGCTCGGCGCGGTCGTGGCGATGCTGGCCGCCCAGCGCCGGCACCTCGTCAGCGGCGTCGCGGACCTGATGCGGCGGGTCCGGGCGCAGCTGACCGGGTGGCGGCTCGTCACCGCCGAGATCGTCGTCGGGTTGCTCGCCGTGACCGCCACCGCGCAGCTGTTCCTCACCGGCGGCACGCTGTCCGGGGTAGCCCTCGCCGCGCCCGCGCTCGTGATCGTCGCGCTGGCGGTCGGTGCCGCCCGTGGCGTCGTCCCGCTCGCCCGCGTCGCCGGTGACCGGGCGCTGCGCAGGGGCCGGCTCGGTGCCGCGCTCGCCGCGTTTCAGCTGGCCCGCCGCCCGGGCGCGCAGCGGCTGCTCCTGCTGCTCGTCGCGGCCGTCGGCGTGCTCGGCTACGCGGTCACCGCCGCCGACGTCGCCGCCCGCGACCGGGACCTCGCCGCGCAGATCGGCACCGGCGCGCCCCGCGTGCTCAGCGTCGCCCCGCTCACCCGCCAGCAGCTGCTGCACGCCGTCCGCGCCGCGGACCCGGCCGGTGACTACGCGATGGCCGTCGCCGAGCTGCCCGCCGGCGGTCCGGGGGAGGCACCGAAGCTCGCCGTCGACGCGACCCGCCTCGCGTCCGTCGCCACCTGGCGCGACGAGTACGGCGACCTCGACGCGGCCGGCACGGGCCGGCTGCTGCGGCCCGCCGCCCCGGCACCCGTCGTCGTCGCCGGGCAGGACGTGTCCGTCGACGTCACCGTCAAGGGCGCCGACGCGGCGAAACCGGTCGGCTTCAGCGTCGTGCTGTCGTCGGTCACCGGCCGCGGTACCGCCGTCGTCGGCTTCGGGGTGCTGCACGACGGCCCCTACACCTTCCAGCAGCGCTCGGCCGTCTGCGTCGACGGGTGCCGGGTCGCGGGCCTGCACCTCACCCCCGACACGACGGCCACCGGCGTGAAGCTCACCGTCGTGCTGCGCGCCATCGGCAGCATCAACCCGGTCGCCGTCGCCGCGGGCCGGGCCGACCTCGCCGACCCCTCCCGCTGGCGCTCCGACGGCGCCACGCTCACCGCCGCGCCCGACGGGCTCCGGGTCACCCTCGACGCGCCCGAAGGCCTGCCGCACGGCGCCTGGGTGCAGGCCGCCGACGTCCCCGCGCCGCTGCCCGTGGTGACGACCGCCGCCCTGCCCGACGGCACCGGCGTCGCGGGCCTCGACGGCCTGCCCGTCCAGGTGCGTGCCGCCGCCCGCCTCACCGCCGTGCCGCGGCTGGGCACGCGGGGGACGCTGGTCGACCTCGAGTACGCGGACCGCGCCGCCACCGACGCCGGCGAGGCGAAACGCCCCGAGGTGTGGCTCGGCGCCGCCGCCCCGCCCGACGCCGTCGCCCGGCTCACCGCGCAGGGGCTCGTCGTCACCGGCGACAACGGCGTCGCCGCGGCCCAGGCACGGCTCGCCGCGCAGGGTCCCGCGCTCGCCGTCTGGTTCCACGTGCTGGCCGGCATCCTGGCCGTCGTCCTCGGCGCCGGCGGTCTCGCCCTCGTCATCGCCGTGGACCGCCGCGAACGCCTCGCCGACCTCGCCGCCCTGCGCGCCCAGGGCCTGAGCCGGAGGGCGGCCGCGCGGACCCAGCTGTGGACGTACCCGGTGCTGGTCGCCACCTCCGGCGTCCTCGGCCTGGCCACCGCCCTCATCGCGTGGCGGCTGACGGGCTGGGCGCTGCCCGTGTTCGGGGAGGACATGCCGGGCTTACCCCTGCCGCACTGGCCGGGCCTCGTCCTCGTCCCGTCGACGTGGCTGCTCGCGGTGGCGCTGCTGACGACGGTTGCCGTCACCGCCGCCCGCCCCCGGCCCGCCGCACCCACGGTCGCCGCGTCCCGCCCCTGACCGCCCCCTGACCGCCCCCTGACCGCACCCTGACCGCACCCTGACCGCCCCCTGAGCGACCCAGGCCGCCCTGCCCGCGGCCGCGTGCGTCGCCGGCTTGTCCGCGTCATGGGATGGAGTGTGGTGCCAGGACGGGCCGCGCTGGCTGGTGTGTGTCGGCTGCTGGTCGCGCGCGTCGCCGTCTGGTCCGCATCGTGCGGTGGAGTGCGGTGTCAGGGCGGGTTGCCGTGGCTGGTTGCCGGTCGCCGCGGGGTTCGTCGATTGGTCCGCGCTGTGGGGCGGAGGTGGCAATAGGGCGGGTTGCCGTGGATGGTGCGTTGGCTGATGGTCGCGCACTTCGTGGATGTGGTGGTAGGGCTGGTCGCTGGTCGCTGGTCGCTGGTCGCTGGTCGCTGGTCGCTGGTCGCTGGTCGCTGGTCGCTGGTCGCTGGGTGCTGGGTGCTGGGTGCTGATCGCCGGTCGCCGGGTGCTGGTGCTGGGTGCCGATCGCGTGCGTCGCCGTGTGGCCCGCATTGTGGGGTGGAGTGTGGTGCCAGGACGGGTTGCGCTGGCTGGTGTGTGTCGGTTGCTGGTCGCGTGCGTTGCCGGTGGTCCGTGTAGTGGGGTGCCAGGATAGTTGCAAGGCCTGGTGTGTCGGTGGTGGTTGCGGGCTTCGATGGGTGGGTGTGCCGGGGCGGGTTGGTGGCGCGGCGGCGTATCGGCGAAGATCCCTGCATGCGGAGTCGGGTGGGCATCCTGCTGGCGGTCGTGTCCGGCCTGTTCTCGGTCCTCCTTGCCGTCGCCGTCAACGTGGCGACCGGTGGCACCCTGCCCGCGCCGATCGACGCGGTGGCCTGGCTGGCGTGGCCGGCCGTCGGGGTGCTCGGGGTCGCCGGGGCGGGCCTCGCGTTCTGGCAGCAGTCGGCGCAGACGCCGTCGCCGCCGCCGTTGCCGGCGCCGCCGCCCGAGCCGCCGCCGGTCCCGGTGCCCGACCCGGTCCCGGCCGAGCTGCCCGCCGCGACCCCGCTCTTCGGGCGTGACGCCGAGGTCGCCGAGATCGTGCGGGTGCTGGGCGGCGGGTCGGCGGTCGTGACGCTCGCCGCCGCGCCGGGCACCGGCAAGACGTCGCTGGCGCTCGGGGCCGCGCACGCGCTGCGGCCGAGCTTCCCGGACGGGCAGCTGTTCGCGACGCTGCGCGGTGCGTCGGCGGAGCCGGTCGCGCCCGAGGCGGTCCTCGGCCGGTTCCTGGCCGCGCTCGGCGTGCCCGAGGACGAGCGGCGCGGCGGGGTGGAGGAGCTCGCCGCGCGGTTCCGGTCCGCGGTGGCCGACCGGGCGGTGCTGGTCCTGCTCGACGACGCCCGCGACTCCGCCCACGTCGCCGCGCTCCTGCCGGGCGGTGCGCGGTGCGCGACGATCGTCACCAGCCGGCGGCAGCTGACCGGGGTCGCCAACGCGCACTCGGTGCCCCTTGCCGCGCTGCCCGAGGACGCGGCGATCGAGCTGCTCGCACGGGTCGCCGGCGCGGACACCGTCCACAGCGACCCCGAAGGCGCGCGGGCCCTCGTCGAGGCGTGCGCCGGGCTGCCCCTCGCGGTCCTGATCGTCGCCGGCCGGCTCCGGGCACGTCCACAGTGGACGCCGTCGGCGCTGGCGGAGCGGCTCGCCGGGGAGCACCGCCGGCTCGACGAGCTACGCCAGGGCGACCTTGCCGTCCGGTCGACGTTCCAGGCCGCGTACGCCGAACTGTCCGAAGTGGACCGACTCGTGTTCCGGCGGGTCGGCTCGCACCCCGGGCAGGTGTTCACCCTCGAGGCGGCGGCCGCCCGGGCGGGCGTCGACGTGCCGAGGGCGGAGGCGTCGCTGGAGCGGCTCGTCGACGCGTTCCTCGTCGAGTCGCCCGGACCCGAACGGTTCCACCTGCACGACCTGCTGCGCCTGTTCGCCACCGAGACCCTGACCGGCGACGAGCACGCGGACGCGTCGGAGCGGCTGCTGCGGTGGCTGGCGAGCAGCCGGTCCGCGGCGGACAGGGCGAGCCTCCCCGCGGTGCTTGCCGAGGGGGTCGGCACCGGCCGGCACGACGCCGTCAGTGCGCTGGTCGACGTCGTACACCAGGAGATCATCGACCCGTTCGACCGGCTCGCTGTGTGGACCGCCGCCGCGGACGCCGCCGGTGACCCGGTGGCCCGGGCCCGGGCGCTGCGCGGGGTGTCGCACGCGTGGGCGACCGCGGGAGAGGTGCAGCGGGCGCTGCCACCCGCCGACGAGGCCCTGGCACTGGCCGCCGGCGACCAGCGGGAGACCGCGCAGGCCTTCCGCCGGCGCGGCGAGGCGCTGCGCGACCTGCACCGCTTCGCCGAGTCGGAGGCGGCGCTGCTGCAGTCCCTGGACCTGTTCGTCGAGCTGGGCCCCGTCGAGGATGAGATTGAGGTACGGACGGCGCTCGGCACCCTGTACAACAACTTCCGCCGCCACGACCTGAGCCTGCCGATGATGGAACGCGCCCGCGAGCTGCTCCCCCCGGGTGAGTCGCTCCAGGGCGGCTGGGTGCGGCTGGCGCTCGGCCTCGCCTACCGGTTCGCCGGGCGCCGCGAGGAGGCCGACGCGATCACCGCCGAGGTCCCCGGCATCGCCACCCGCGCCGGCGACGACTACCTCCTGGCGTATTACCACCAGGAGGTCGCGTGGGCCGCCGAGCAGAGCGGCCGCCTGGACGACGCCGAACGCCACTTCGAGCAGATGCGCGTCCTCGCCGAACGCGTCGGCAACGGCGCCGCGGTCGCCGGTGCGCTGCAGGGCTTCGCCCAGGTCGCCGAGCGCCGCGGGGAGCCCGACGCCGCGGTCGCCCGCTACCGGGAGGCCGCCGACCGGTACCACCGCCTCGGCGACCGGATCCGCGAGGGCGAGGCACGGTTCAGGGCCGCCGCCGTCCTCAACATGCAGGGTCTGGTCGATGACGCCGTCCGTGAACGCGCCACCGCCGACGCCCTGATCGGCGATATCGACTTCCCGTGGGGCGAGGGCCTGCTGTCCCGCCTGCCGTGACGCGGACTCAGTCGCCCGCGAGAGTGCTCAGCCGTCCGTGAGGGCGTTCAGCCGTCCGTGAGGGTGCTCAGCCGTCCGTGAGGGCGTTCAGCCGTCCGTGTGCTGCGTGACGGCGAACGGCGCCGCGCCCGCGAGGGCGACCGCGGCCCGGAACCCGTCCGGAGCGACGAGGTCCTCGATCCGGAACGGCCCGTCGTGGTCGACCACCACCGGGGCGGGCCCGGCGACCGGCGTGGCCAGCCCCCGGGTCAGCCGCGCGCCGGCCGCCTTGACGAGGGACTCCTTGCGGGCCCACAGCTCGGCGAAGCGCTCATGCCCGTCGGCGCCCGTCACCAGGGCGGCCTCCGCCGGCGGGTAGAAGCGCCGAGCCATCGCGGCGCAGTCGAGGGCCGGCACGACCCGCTGCAGGTCGACCCCGACGGGGCGGTGCGGCGACACGGCGACCATGACGAGGTCGCCGGAGTGTGACAGGTTGACCTCGACGCCGGTGTACGGGCCGCTCAGCGACGGCTTGCCGTTGGCGTTGTGGGACCAGCGCAGCTCGGACGGCGGGGCGTCCAGGACCGCGCCGACGAGACGGCGGGTGACGGCGTGCGCGACGATGAACCGGCGGCGGTCGATGGCGTGCACGATCGACGCGTGGCGGCGCCGCTCGTCGGGGTCGAGCAGCGCGAGCATGGCCGGCAGCGCGGGCTCCGGCACCCGCGCGTCGGCCAGCCAGACGTCGACGGCGTCCACGATCGGAGCGGGTCAGACCGAGGCGAGGAAGCCGGCGAAGCGCCGCACGCCCTCGTCGACCTGCGCCGGTTCGAGGGCGCTGCACGACAGCCGGATCGCGTGGCTGCCACCGTCGCCCAGGTAGAAGAAGCGCATCGGGGTCCACAGCACGCCGTGCTCGCGGGCCGAGACCTCCAGCAGCTCCTCGGTGGCGTCCACCGGCACGTCGACGACGACGAAGAAGCCGCCGCTCGGACTGTTCCAGCGCACGGGCCCGCCGCTGAAGTGCCGCTCGAGGGCGGCGAGGAGGGTCCGCAGGTTCTGCCGGTAGAACTGGATCTTCGCCTGGTTGGCGCCGCGGAGGCTGAAGCCGCTGTCCAGCAGCATGCCGCCGACGACGGCCTGGGAGAGGGCGGACGTGTTGACGGTGAGCATGCTCTTCACCGTCGACAGCTCCTCGGCGAGGACGGTGCGGCGCCCGGCGGCGTCCACGACCGGCTGGTCCGCGACGAGGAACCCGACCCGCACACCCGGGAAGTACGACTTGGCGAACGAGCCGAGGTAAATGACCCGCTGGTCGGTGTCCAGCGACTTCAGCGTGGGCCGGGGCTCGTCGTCGAGGCCGAAGAGGCCGTACGGGTCGTCCTCCAGGATCAGCAGGTCGGCCTCGGCGGCGACGTCGAGCAGCGCCCGGCGGGTCGCCACCGGCAGCGACACACCCGACGGGTTGGCGAAGTTCGGCACCAGGTACAGGGCCTTCGGGGTGCGGCCACCGGCCCGTACCGCCGCGGCGACCTCACGGACCGTCGACGGTCGCAGTCCGTCGGGCGACTCCGGCACCGGCACCACGTCGATGCCGAGGATCCGGGCGGCGCCGGTGAAGCCGACGTAGCAGGGCTCGGCGGCGAGCACGACGTCGCCGGGGCCCGCGCACAGGCCGCGCAGCGCGATGACCATCGCCTCCTGGCAGCCGGCGGTCACCATGACGGCCTCGTCCGGGACGCGGATGTCCTCGTCGACGTCGAGCATGCGGGCGATGAGGCCACCGATGTGGCCGTTGGTCCGCCCGTACATGGTGAGCAGCACCCTGCTCTGCGCGTCGCTGATGCCGCTCTCGCGCAGGTGCGTCAGGTACGCCTGCAGGTGCTTGTCGACATCGGCGGCGGAGTGGAACTCGTCGAACGGGCGGCCCGCGGCGAGCGAGATCGCGTCGGGGAACCGGCCGGCCACCTCGTTGAGGAAGTTCATCGAGGTGGACACCGGGTCGGAGACCGACACGTGCAACGCCTCGCGGGACAGCTCCACCATCTACAGTTCGCCTCCAGGTCGGGCCCGCAGCACCGACCGGTCCAGGTCGGCGAGGCGCGGGCGGCCGGCGAGCGCCATCGCGTGCGCCAGCTCATCGGTCGTCGTGCGCAGCAGTCCTTCGACCCCGTCGGCGCCGCCGGCCGCGAGCCCCCACAGCGGCGGCCGGCCGAGCAGCACCATGCGGGCGCCGAGCGCGAGCGCGACGAGCGCGTCGGTGCCGCGGCGGACCCCGCCGTCGAACAGCACCGGGATCGCGCCGGCGACCGCGTCGACGACCTCGGGCAGCGCCTCGAGGCTTGAGACGGCGCCGTCGAGCTGGCGGCCGCCGTGGTTGGACACCACGACCCCGTCCGCGCCGTGCTCGACGGCCAGGGCCGCGTCCTCCGCGGTCAGGATGCCCTTGAGCACGATCGGCAGGCGGGTCTGCGACCGCAGCCAGGCCAGGTCGGCCCAGGTGACGGCGGCGTCGAAGGACTGGGCGGCGTGGTCGGCGATCGCGGAGTGGCCGACGTCGCTGTGGTGGGTGAGCGCCATGACCGCCGCGTCGATGTTGACGGCGGCGACGTCACCGCCGATCGCGAACCCGTTGCGCATGTCGCGCCAGCGCCGGCCGATGCGGGGCGCGTCGACGGTGAGCACCAGCGCCGTGTAGCCGGCGTCCTCGGCCCGCCGGATCAGCCCCGTCATCACCTCGCGGCGGCGGAACCAGTACAGGTGCAGCCACAGCCGGCCGTCGGACGCCGCCGCGATGTCCTCGAGGGACCTGCTGGCGAAGACGCTCACCACGAACAGCGCGCCGACGGCGCTCGCACCCCGTGCCGTGGCGACCTCGCCCTCGGCGTTGACGAGCCGGTGGTACGCCGTGGGCCCGACGCCGATCGGGGTCCGGTAGCCCGCGCCGAACAGCGACACGGCGGTGTCGACTGTGGACACGTCGGTCATGACCCGGGGCCGCAGCCGCAGCCGGTCGAACGCGCTGACGTTGGCGCGCAGGGTGCGCTCGGACTCGGCGCCGCCCTCGATGAAGTCCCACACGTCCGCGTCGACGAGCTCCCGGGCGAGATGCTGATAGTCGGAGGCGGTCAACACCGGCCCGGTCTGCGATCGTGTCACCGGCGCTCCATAGGCGGTAGCCTATCGGAACCACGCCACGACCGACAGGAGCCGAAAGGCTTGCATGGGCACCGACAGCATGCTGACCGCCGAAGTATCCGACCCGTTCTGCCTCGCCGCCGGGGAGGCCACCGCGCTCCTCGCGGGGCACCCGTGGCACCGGTTCGCGATCCTCGGTGACAGCGTCGCGGAGGGCCTCATCGACCCCGTCGACGGCTACCATCCGCTCGCGTTCCCCGACCGGGTGCGGGCGGAGCTGCTGCTCGAGCGCCCCGGCCTCGCGTCCGTGAACCTGGGCCGGCGCAACCTGCGCGCCGCCGAGGTCCTCGACACCCAGCTCGCCCCGGCGCTGGAGTTCCGGCCGGACCTGGCGCTGGTCATCTGCGGCGCCAACGACGCGATGCGCCCCGGCTACGAGTCGCGCGCCGACGCCGTCGACGCGACGCTGACCGCGATCGTCCGCCCGCTGCAGGACGCCGGTGCCCAGGTCATGACCGTGTCGTTGTTCGTGATGCCGCAGTACCCGTCGATGCCGGAATGGCTCGGTCCCGCGTTCTCCCGCAGGATGACGCTGCTCGGCTGCCGCACCGCCGCGCTCGCCGCGACGCTCGGCACCATCCACGTCGACCTCGCCACGCACCCGGCGATCGCCCTCGGTGAGGTCCTCACCGGCGCGGACGGGCTGCACGGCAACGGTCGCAGCCACGCCATCGCCGCGGCGGAGATGATCCGCCGCCTGTCCCGTGAGATCCAGGGAGCGTAGAGATGCCACTCGACCCGCAGCTGCAGGCGATGCGTGACCGGCGCGAGCGCGACGGCGCCACACCGCTGTACAAGATGACCCTCGAGGACGCGCGCATCGAGGACCTCGCGTCCATCAAGGCCGGCGGCGGCGACCCCGAGCCCGTCCACGAGGTCACCGACCACTGGATCGACGGGCCCGGCGGCCGGATGCAGGTCCGCGTGTACCGCCCGTCCGCCGACCGCCCGTTGCCCGTCCTGATGTACTTCTACGGCGGCGGCTGGGTCCTCGGCACGATCGACACCGCCGACGGGATCAGCCGCACCCTGGCCAACAGCGCCGGCTGCCTGGTCGTGGTCCCCGAGTACCGGCTCGCGCCCGAGCACCCGTTCCCGGCGGCGATCGAGGACTGCTGGGCGGCCGTGCAGTGGGTCGCCGGCAACGCCGGGACGCTCGGCGCGGACCCGGCCCGGATCGCGGTCGGCGGCGACAGCGCCGGCGGCAACCTGGCCGCGGCGGCGACCCTCATCGCGCAGGAGGCCGGCGACCTCACCCTCGCCGGGCAGCTGCTCGTCTACCCGAACACCGACCAGCTCGCCGACGACGACTCCATGCGGGACAACGCCGACCCGTACCAGTTCAACCACCACTCCGTCGCCTGGTACCGCAAGCACTACCTCATCGACGCCGACGACGCCGAGAACCCGCTCGCGTCGCCGCTGCGGGCCGAGACGCTGCAGGGCCTGCCGCCCGCGCTCGTCATCACCGCCGAGTATGACCCCCTGCGCGACCAGGGCGAACGCTACGCGAAGCGGCTCGCCGACGACGCGGTCCCCGTCACGCTCGCCCGCTACGACGGCATGTCCCACGGCTTCTTCACGATGGCCGGCACCGTCGACGGCGCCCGCGTCGCGCTGGCCCAGGCCGCCGCGCAGCTGAGGGCGTGGTTCGGATCCTGACCGACCCCACTCTGTTCCGTAACGTCACCGGCGTCTGGGGAATCGAGGGCGAGCGCTGGCTCGCCGGCCTGCCCGCCCTGCTCGACGGTCTCGCCGCCGACTGGGAGCTCGTCCTCGAAGCGCCCTACGACCTCACGTTCCATTACGTCGCGCCGGTACGGCGGGCCGACGGCACACCCGCGGTCCTGAAGGTCGGGTTCGAGCTGGAGGTCGAGGCGGCCGCCCTGGGGGCGTTCGACGGCCGGGGCGCCGCCCGGCTGCTGCGGTCCGACGCGCGCCGGGGCGCCCTGCTGCTGGAGCAGGTGACCCCCGGCCACCGCCTCCGCGACCTGGTCCCCGCCGACGACCCCGCGGCGATGACCGTCCTCGCGGACCTGATGCGGCAGCTGCACGTCCCGCCGCCGGCGTCGCTAGGCCTGCCGCCGGTGCTGTCGCAGGTCGGTGCCCTGGACCGGCACCGCGGCCCGGTCCCCGCCGACCTCGTCTCGCAGGCCGCGGCCCTCATGCGGTCCCTGTGCTCGTCGGCCTCCCGGGAGGTGGTCCTGCACGGCGACCTGCACCACGACAACGTCCTCGCCGGCACCCGCGCACCGTGGCTGGCGATCGACCCGCACGGCCTGGTCGGCGACCCCGGCTACGAGGTCGGCTCGATCCTGTTCAACCCGCACCCCGACGACCGCGACCCGGCGCTGACCGCCCTCGTCCCGGCCCGCCTGCGCCAGCTGTCGGCGGCGCTCGGCGAACCCGAGGACCGCCTGGCCGCGTGGGGCTTCGTCAAGGCCGTCCTGTCCTCGGTCTGGACCGTCGACACGGGCGGCCAGTTGTCCCGCGCCCTCGACGTCGCCCACCTCCTGCGCCCATCCGTGGCCTGATCCCGCGTTGCCGCAGCCGGGAGACGCGTCGTGAATGCCCGCCACTACGCGCTGGCGCTACCCCATCCGGACGTGTTGCGCGACCGCTGCCGAGCGGTGGCGACGCTGGAGGCCATCCTCTCGCCGGAGCAGGAGTGGCGGCACCACTCCTTCAACGCGGCATGGTCGGACCACGAGGAGATGGCCTCGGGGCACAACGGCAGTGGCGATGACTGGTCGATCGTCTTCGGTCCTGACGGTGTGTTCATCCGCGGCTTCGACCACGAGTCCCCGATGAGCCCCGCCGGCAACGGCGGTGAACTGTGGCCCGGCCTGCTCGACGGACTGCCGGACGTGTTCCGGAAGCAGGTCCGGGAACCCGCCTTCCTGCTCGGGGACACGCGGCCCCGGTGGAGGCCGGCGCGGCGCCGCGCCCGGCTCCGTGCCACCTTCGTGTTGTGGCGCACCGACGACGACACAGCCTGGCAGACAGGCGAAGGCATCACATTCCCAGCCGTCCCACACCTCACTCCAGACGGGACGGACCAGTTGCAGATCCTGTGCGCTGAGGGCACCGCCGCCTTCATCGCGTTCGCGACGGACTACTACGAGCTGGACCGACTCGACCCCGCGGCGGTCGAACACGTCTACGCGCTGCGTCCGTTGACGACGGCGGTGATCGCCGCACTCAACCCCGAGCTGACCGTCGACGACCTCGCGCACGACGTGGCGGAGATCGGCTACCCAACTGGCTGAGGCTCCACGTTCCCGACGACGACGTCCTGCCCCGAAACTCAGCCGCCGCCGGCGTCCGCGCGTGGCGCAAGCCGGAGGCCGCCGCGCAAAGCCTCAGCGGCAGTTGCCGCGCCCTTGTGGCGCGACGACACAAGGCCGTGTCGGCCGGAAGCGACGCGCGGCTCAGTCAAGGCCGCCGCGCACGTTTCCGGAGGTCGCCGCGCACAGGTTCAGCCGAAGGTCGCCGCGCACAGGTAGTGCAGGGTGGGGTCGTGGTCGGCGACCGCGATCCGGCCCGCCGTCGCCAGGTCGAGCCCGGCCAGGGCCTCCCACACGCCGGTCATCGGTTGGGCGGGGTCGGCGAGGACGACCCGGTCGGCCTTCACGTCGTCGGCGAGCGCCGCCAGGCCGCCGCCGAGGATCACGGTCGTCGCGGACAGCCCGTCGAGCACGCTCAGCGAGGGCGCCGCGTCGGGCAGGGTGGTGACCGTCGTGAGCGGGGCGGGGGAGGAGGCCGACAGGTGCAGGGCGATGCCCGCGTGGGCGGCGGGCAGCGACAGCGGCACGCCCGGGTCGTAGGGCAGGTCGGCCTGCTCGACGGCGATGAGCAGCGCCCGGGGGTGGGTGGCGGCGTACGTCCGCATCAGCGACAGCGCGGTGAACGCCGCCGCGCGGCCCTGGTCCGAGACGGCGAACGACATCGGTTTGCCGGGGCACACGTGGGTCAGGTAGGTGCTGACGGCGCGGCCGGGGGAGACGTCCGGCACGTCGTAGGCGAGCACCAGCAGGTCGACCGGCGAGGACGGCAGCAGCTCGACGGCCATCTCGCCGTACGACTGGGCGCCCTCGGAGGTGCGGGCCAGGGTGAGGTCGTACGGGGCGAGCAGGTCGGTCAGGTACGTCGACAGCCGGGCGGCGTGCCCGGGGTCGGCGGCGAGCGCGGCCGGCGACGGGTACCGGCGCGACACCGCGCGCCGGAGCCCCCAGCGGTCGTCGTGGAGAGCGGGCATGCTCACTCTTCCGGCAGCAGGTTTCCGGCGACGTAGTCGGCGAGGCTGCCGACCGTCTCGAAGTTGTCGCGGCCCATGTCCTCGACGCTGATCTCCCGCTCCAGCTTGTCCTCCAGCTCGAGGACCAGCTCCAGGCCGGTGGTGGAGCTCATGCCCAGGTCGTCCATGAGCGTGGTGGTCTCCGACGCGCCGGTGACCTCCCGCTTCAGCACGCGGGGCAGCAGCTCGCAGATCGTGTCGACGACCTGCTGGCGCAGGTCCGGGTCGATGGTCGTGGTGTCGCTCATGACAAACCCCTTCAAAATCCAGAACCTAGTGCGTGAGGACCATTGCGGAGAAGGTCGCGCCGCGGCCGGCGCCCGCGGCGGCGATGACGTAGTGGTCGCCGGGGCGCAGCAGCGAGCGCTGCACGGCGGTGCGGTGGTTGAGGAACGCGTCGGCGCAGAAGACGTGGCCGTAGTCGGCGACGTGGTCGAGGAGCACCTGGTCGAGCGGGTAGCCGATCCGCTTGCACACCCGCTGCCAGGCCACCACGTTCACGTTGTGCGGCAGGATCAGCGCGATGTCCGGCAGGGTCAGCCCCGCCCGCTCGACGGCGGACGTCACGGCGGCGCCCAGCGCGTCGTGGTAGATCCGCTGGAACTCGCCCGCGACCTCCTCCAGCTCGCCGTCGAACTCGCCGCGCAGGTCCGCCACGTAGGACAGCAGCCGGTCGCTCGGGCCGGCGGCGGAGACCAGGCAGGCCGCCGCCCCCTCGCCGAACATCGACGTCTCCGGCACGAACCGGGCCTCCCCGGTGAAGGCCTTCTCCCCGGTGAGGATGAGCGCGAGCGCGGACGGGTCAGCGGATGCGAGCAGCCGCCCGGCGAGGTCGACGGCGAGCAGCCCGGAGGCGCACGCGTGGTGCCCGACGGCGAAGGCGGTGGCGTGCTGCAGCCCGAACGTCCGGCACACCTCGTGCAGCGGGTTGAACGGGTAGGGCGCCACGCCGGGGAACGTCCGCGCGTAGAGCACGTACCGGATCCGCGCCGTCTGCTCGGTGGTGAGCCGCAGGTCGGCGACCGCCAGGCCGAGCAGCTCGGTGAGGGACAGGTCCGGCGCCTGCGCGGCGGAGCCGAGCTTGTGGTAGCGGCGGAACACCCGCAGCTGCATGGGCGTGAGCTCGAACTCGTCGGCGAGCGACTCGATCGGCACGCGGTCCGGGGGCACATAGGTGCCGATGGCGGCGAGAGCGGTCACGGCGTCTCCGTTCCGGCGAAGTTTTCCAGTGCCGTCAGCGCCTCTTGTACGGCGAGCGCCTCGACCGCCCGGGCGAGCGCCTCCACGCGGGCCGGCGGCGTGCGCCACGTGTCGGTGAACCAGGTCAGCTGGAACTCGCCGGGCGCGTCGTCCACGTCGATGTTCAGCGGGTCGTAGGGGTCGTCCTGCGCGACGGTCCAGGTGAACACGCCCGGCGCGGCGTCGCGGACCTGCTCGGCGGTGGGCACGGAGCCGGGGAACATCTGCCTGCTGATGGTCCGCCGGTCGTTGAACCAGACGCCCGCGTCGAGGTCGACGTCCAGCGTCGCGGCCAGCGCCGCGACCGCCGCCGGGTCGTGGTAGGCCCACTTGTAGGCCAGCATCGCCGCGATCCCGGTCCTGCGCATGGCCTCCTCGTACGGCAGCCCGGCGACGTCCGCGACGCAGATGCCGTGCTGTGCCACCATCGCCACGACGTCGCCGAGCCCGCGGCGGAACCGGTTGTCCACCATGGGCCGGATGATCGCGGGCCGCCCGTCACCGGCCTGGGCGGTGACGGCGAGCGCGAGGAACGTCATGAGGACCTGCGACGTGTCGATGTCGAAGACGACGGACACCGCGTGGGTCGCCCGGTACAGCGCCGCCGAGACGAACGTGCCCCGGTGGAACCGCGGCCCGGGCCGGGAGTCCAGCGGCGTCACCGGTGGCAGCTGCCGCAGCATCTTGTCCCAGTGCCGCAGCGCCTTCTCCGACTGCTTCCGCCCTTCCGGCGACGCCTGCCACTGCGCCTGGGCGAGCGGCTGCAGGCCGCTGGTCGGCCCGGGCGGCCCGGGCGGGTCGGTGCGGCGGGCGGCGACCTCGCGGAGCATGAGCAGGCCGCCGAACCCGTCGGTGACCAGGTGGCAGGTGACCGTCGAGAGGTAGGCGGGCACGCCGTCCACCCGGACGACCCCCATCCGCACCGGCCACTCCTCGACGAAGTCGTAGGGCCGCGCCCGGTACTGCGCGTCGACCGACGCCGTGAACTCGGCCGGGTCGGCGCCCGGCGGCACGTCGAACACGTCCAGCCCGATCGTGCCCCACCCGGCCACCGCCTGCAGCGGGGCGCAGTCGGCGGTGAAGCGCAGCCGGGTGCGGAACGTCGGGTACCGCCGCATCGCCCAGCGCAGGTCGTCGGCGAGGTCCTCGACGCTCGCCCCGTCGGGCACGGGTGCCCAGCCGCCGATGGGCAGCCAGGAGCGCTGGCGGACCATGTCCTGCCAGATCCCGAGCTGCCCCCACGACAGCGGCCCGGTCCCGGCCCCCTCGCCGTCGAACCGCACCGGGATCCGGGTGGTCGCGACCAGCGAGGAGGACGGGGCCGGCAGGTACGTGTCAGGCATTCGCCAGCTCGGCGAGATGACGCTGCCGCATCAGGAACTTGCGGACCTTGCCGGTGGGGCCGGTGACGATGTTCTCGTCGGGGAACACGACGACCTTCCGCAGCGTCGCCGCCGCGGCCGGGGTGAGCGCGGCGGTCACGGCGGCGGTGTGGTCGGCCGTCGGGTCGGCGCTCTCGTGCAGCGACAGCAGCACGTCGGACACGACGCCGGCGCCGGTCTTGAACGACACGATGGTGCAGTCGCGCACGTCGGGCACCGCGCGCAGGATCTGCTCCTCCGACATGGCGGTGTAGAGCCAGTTGCCGCCGCCGAGGTCGACGGAGTCGACGGCCCGGTCGACGTGGTAGTAGTAGCCCTCCGCGTCGCGGAACATCAGGTCGCCGGTGAGGTAGTAGCCGTTGAGCCGGTGCTTGTACGTGTTGGCGTGGTCGTTCCAGTAGCCGGGTGCGAGCGTCGGGGACTTGAGGCCGAAGTGGCCCACCTGCCCGACCGGCACCTCCTCGCCGGTCGTGGTGTCCAGCAGCGCCACGTCGGCGAAGACGTGCGGCACGCCGACGCACCGACCGTAGCGCTCAGTGTCCGGGCTGTGGGTGATGTGGAACGCGGAGTGCCCCATCTCGGTCGAGCCGAGCCCGTCGACGAAGCTGGAACCCTTGACCCGCTGGACGACCGGGCGGCCCTCGGCGGAGCGGGTGACGGTGTTGTGGCTGCCGACGTTCACGAGGTTGCGGATGTGCGGCTCGTGCGCGCAGTCGCCGGTGTTGAACCACAGCGACACCGAGTCCATCTCGTGCTGGGTCAGGTCGAAGCGGGCGAGCTCCGACCAGGTGACCGCGAAGCCGAAGACGCCGGTCGGCTTCCACCGCTCGATCGCGTCCAGCACCGCGCCGCCGTCGCTCTGCTGCGACAGGAACAGCAGGTCCGACCGGTTGCTCAGGGCATGGTTGATGGTCATGATGCCGGCCGCGTGCGGGGCTGGCAGGGCACTGAGGATCCGCTCGGTGCCCTGGGCCCTCGGGCCGCTCAGCCGGATCTTGCGGGTGGCGTGGAACAGGCTGGCGTGCGAGTGCACGACGGCGGTCGGCATGCGGGTGGTGCCGGAGGAATGGGTGATGGCGATCGGGTCGTCGGCGTGGTGCCGGAACGGCGCGGGCGCCTGCGCCGGGTCGCCGGTGCCGGTGTCGGCGGCGTCGATGACGGGGATGCCGACGTCGGCGCCGGCGAGCCGCTCGAGGTGGGCGGCGTCGGTGACGAGCGCGGTCGCGCGGAGTTTGGCGATGTACTGCACGGCGATGTCACCGGCGATGTTCGGGTTCATCAGCGCGGGGATCGCGCCGAGCCAGACCAGTCCCATCCAGTTGAGGAAGCAGTCGGCGCTGCTGGTCACGTAGACGGCGACGGGGTCGCGCCGGGTGATGCCGTTGGCCTGGAACCAGGCGGCCCTGGCCGCGGCGCGGTCGCGCAGCTCGCCGAGGGTGAGGCCCTGCCAGGCGGGGAAGCCGTCGACGTCGACGTCGAACGCGATGCCCGGCCCGTCCAGCGCCGCGCCGTGCTCGATGAGCTTGTGCAGCACGTTGCCGGCACCGACGTCGGGGTCGGCGGCGAGCGCCGCCCGGATGCTCGTGGACGCCATGGGTCTACTCCTCGGTCTGCGTGGGGAACGAAAGCTTCGCCACCTGCTCGACGGCGGTGCGGATCTGCGCGCGGGTCGGCTGCAGCGCCAGGTCCAGCTCGCGGGCGAACGGCAGCACCGCGCCGTCGGGGCGGGTGATCCGCTTCGGTGGCGCGATGAGGCGCATCTGCTCCGCGGCGGTCGCCAGGATCTCCCCGCCGATGCCGCAGGAGCGGTTGGAGTCGTCGACGACGACGAGCCGGCCGGTGCGCTCCAGCGACGCGGCGAGCCCGGCCCAGTCGAACGGGTGCAGCGTCCGCGGGTCGAACACCTCCACCGACACGGTCCCGGCGAGCTCCTCGGCGACGGCGAGCGCGTCGTGCACGAGGTGGCCGACCGCGACGACCGTCACGTCGTCGCCGGGGCGGTGGACGCGGCCGACGCCGAGCGGCACCGGCGCGAGCGTGGCGAAGTCGACGTCGTCGCGGACCCCGATCGCGCCCGCGGGGGCGAACACGATGACGGGGTCGTCGTCGCGGATCGCGGTCAGCAGCAGGCCGTAGGCGTCGGCGGGGGTCGCGGGCACGACCGTCTTCACGCCGACGTGGGCGAAGAGGCTGTACGGGTGGTCGGAGTGCTGCCCGGCCCAGCCGCCGCGGGAGCCGGAGCTCGGCAGCAGGTAGGTGACCGGGACGTTGATCTGCCCGCCGGTCATCAGCGAGAACTTGTGGGCCTGGTTGGCGATCTGCTCGAACGCGAGGAACAGCAGCGCCGGGATCTGGAACTCGATCACGGGGCGCTGGCCGGCCATCGCGGCGCCGGTCGCGAAGCTGGTGAACCCCTGCTCCGAGATCGGCATGTCGACGACCCGTTCGGGGCCGAACTTCTTGAGCAGGCCGGTGGTGACGTTGCTGACCGCGACGCCGACGTCCTCGCCGAACACGACCACGCTCGGGTCGGCGGCCATCTCGGTCGTCAGCGCCCGGTTCAGCGCCTTCAGGTACGACAGGTTCGGCATCAGGAGACCCCCGCCCTGGCCCGCAGGCCGTCCGCGTACAGGTGGTCGAGCGCGCCGGCCGGGTCCGGCAGCGGGCTGTCGACGGCGAACCGGACCGCCTCGTCGAGCAGCGCCTCGATCTCCGCGTCGATCCGGTCCCGGTCCGCTTCCGGGATGCGGGAGCCCTGCAGCGCCACCGGGTCGCGCTGGACACCGAGCGCGACCTCGTCGTCGGTGCGGTACCGCGGCCGCGCCGCGTGCTCCCAGGTGTGGTGGGCGTCGAAGCGGTAGGCGACGCACTCGATGAACGAGGGGCCGCCGCCGGAGCGGGCCCGCTCGACGGCCTCGGTGGCCGCGGCGAGCACCGCCTCCGGGTCGCTGCCGTCCACTGTGGACGCCGGGATGCCGAACGCCTCGGCCCGGCCGGTGATCGAGCCGGCCACCGCCTGCTCGACCCGGGTGGTGGTGGCGAAGCCGTTGTTCTCGCAGACGAGCACCACCGGCACCTTCCACAGCGACGCGAGGTTCATCGTCTCCAGGACGACGCCCTGGCTGACCGCGCCGTCGCCGAAGTAGGTGACGGCGACGAGGTCCTTGCCGGCCCGCCGCGCCGCCCACGCCGCGCCCGTGGCGATCGGCACGGCGGCGCCGACGATCGCGTTGGCGCCGAGGATGCCGAGGCCGAAGTCGGCGGCGTGCATGGAGCCGCCCCGGCCGGCGTTGAGGCCGGTCGCCCGGCCCGCCAGCTCGGCCAGGGTCCGGGCCGGGTCGGCGCCCTTGGCCAGGACGTGCCCGTGGCCGCGGTGCGTGCTGGTGATGACGTCGCCGGGGCGCAGCGCGGCGCAGGTGCCGGCCGCGATCGCCTCCTGCCCGATATACGGGTGGATCCCTCCGACGATCGTGCCGTCCCGGACGAGCTCGATCGCGCGTTCCTCGAACCGTCGGATGAGGCGGACCGTCCGGTACAGCCCGGCGGCGTCAGTCACGTGGTACTCCTTCAGAACAGAGAGCCGCGGGCTAGGCCGCGAGGACCTTCTCGTCGATCTTGGCGAGGATGCCGCTCCAGAGCTTGGCGCGGGCGACGAGGGCGAGGTTGATCGTCTCCACGCACTCGTTCCACTTGTTCTCGTCGTCGCCGCACAGGTCGGTGACCATCTGCATGGCCATCGGCGTGTGGAACTCGCCGTCGACCTCGATGTGCCGCTCCAGGTAGTCGACGAACGTGCCGAGCTGGCCGCCCTGCTCGTTGACCTTCACGACCTGCTGGAACATGTCGGGGATCAGGTCCTCGCGGCCGAACGCGAACGCCGCCGCCTGGCAGTGGATCGGCGCGGTGTCGATGAGGTGCCAGGTGAGCCCGACGAACTCCGCCGACGCCTCGGGCACGCCCGCGGCCGCCATCGCCGCCGGCACCGGGGTCTTGTCCCGCAGCAGCTGGATGAAGGCGTCGATGACGGTCGTGTCGGCGCCGGCCTCCTGCATGCCGAGCAGGTACAGCTCGAAGTGGCTGATGAAGCCGCCGCGCAGCTCGTCGCTCTCCTCGACCAGGACGATGTCGTTGATGAGCCGCCGGCTGCCGGTCGGCCCGGTCGGGATCCACGGCACCTCGACGCAGGTGAGGTTGCGCTGCAGCGACTTCAGCAGCGACATGAAGTCCCACACGGCGAAGACGTGGTGCTCCAGGAACGTCTGGATCGCCGGCAGGCTGTCCAGGCGGGCGTAGATGGGGTGGGTGACGACGTCGGTGCGGGCGTCGGCGATCAGCGCCTCGAGCCGGTCGATGCCGGGGTGCCGCTGACCCCAGTCGTATCGGGACATGTGAGCCTCCTGAAAGTGTGTTAGGCCGTACGCCACAGCACGGGGCAGTACTCGGGGTCGGAGTAGTCGGGACGGCCGTCCTCGGTCCGTCGCACCAGCACGTCGTGGTTGTAGGCCACGAGATCCCCCGTGCTGAGCTGGAACGGGCGGAACGCGTTGGCGCCGTCCTGCAGGTGGAAAGAGATCGCCCGCCGCGGCCGGTCGCTGCGGTTGGCGCCGCTGCCGTGGTACGTGCGGCAGTGGTGGAAGCTCATGTGTCCCTTGGGGATGATCATCGGGACCTTGGTGACCTTGGCGTTGTTGTACGCGGCGTTGTCCGCGAGCATCACTTCCAGGTCGTCGTTGTCGCGCTCGGCGAAGTGCCGGGTGGTGGTGTCGTCGGCGCCGATCTCCTCCCAGCGGTGGGAGCCGTCGACCATCGTGATGGTCCCCATCTCCTCGTCGCAGTCGTGGAAGGGGATGAACGCGGTGAGCATGTTCTCCGACGTGCACGAGGCCCAGTAGTGCCGGTCGAAGTGCCACGGCACGACGTTGCTGGGCTCGCCCGCGATCGGCGGCTTGTAGATCAGCGTCGACTGGAAGACGCGGATCTCGTCGGCCTTCGCCAGCCGCGCGGCGACCGCGCCGAGCAGCGGCTTGCGCAGGATCCGCGCGAGCGGGTCGCTCTCGTAGTGCACGTAGTCGTTGTGCCGTTGCACGTCGCCCTTGGACGGCTCCCAGTAGGCGAGGCGCGGCGGCCGGGCCGGTAACGAACGGGACCGCTCACCGGCGTAGTACCGCTCGCTCGCCGCGACGAGCTCGTCGACCTCGTCGTCGGTGAAGATCTTCTTGGACAGGTACCAGCCGTGCTGGGCGTAGTGCTCGACGTCGTCGTCCGACGGCAGCAGCGCGAGCTCGTCGTCGGTCAGCGCGAACGCCTGCGTGGGCGAGATGGTCAAGGTCTATGTCCTTTCAGGAGTAGGACTGGGGGAGGGGTCAGCTGCGCAGGCCGTCTGTGGTGTCGCGCACCGCGGCGAGCTCGCGCTCCTTGGCCGCGTACAGCGCGGGGATGTTGCTGGTGCCGAACGTCCGGGCGCCGTGCCGGTCGATGAGCTCGAGGAAGTACGTGCGGCGGATGTGCGTCGACTTGGCGAAGATCTGGTACATCTGCCCCCAGTGGTCCCGGTCGACGAGGATGCCGAGCGGGCGCAGCTGGTCCACGGGCACGTCGACGGCGCCGAGGCGGGACTCGAGCACGTCGTAGTAGCTCGCCGGGGTCTGCGCGAACTCGACGCCCTTGGCGCTGTACGCGCGCACCGCGTGCACGATGTCGTGGGTGCTGTAGGCGATGTGCTGCACGCCGGCGCCCTCGTGCCACGACAGGAAGTCGTCGATCTGGCCGGCGCGGCGGCTCAGGTCCGGCTGGATCAGCGTGAACGTGACGCCGCCCGACGGGCTCTGCACCACCTTCGACTGCATGCCCTGCTCGCCGACCTCGATGTACTCCTGAAAGATCATGGTGAAGCCGAAGACGCGCTCGTAGTACTGGACCGTCGCGTCGAGCTCGCCGGCCTGCAGGCAGATCGCGGCGTGGTCGATGGTGTGCAGCAGGTCCGCGTCCGTCGGCGCCGCGGGCGCGCCGGTCATGTCGACCGCCCCGGGCAGGAAGGCGCCGTCGCCGGCGGTGCGCTGCACGAGCCGGTGCGTCACGTCGCCGAAGCCGGACACCTCCGCGGTCACGACCGTCGAACCGCCCTGCTCGAACCGCTGCGGCGGCTGGATCGGGGTGGCGCCGGCGGCGACCGCCTCGGCGTACGCGGTCTCCACGTCGGCGCAGCCGAACGCGATCACGGCGACACCGTCGCCGTGGCGGGCCACGTAACGGCTCGCCCGGTGTTCGCCGCTGAGGCCGGAGGTGAGCAGGATCCGGATGTCGCGCTGCCCCAGCAGCACGCTGCGCTGACCCGTGAGGCCGGTTTCGGGGCCGCCGTGGCCGTAGACGTGGAAGCCGTACGTCTCGCACAGCTGGTGCGCCGCCTGGCGCGCGTCGCCGACGAACATCTCGATGTGGTCGGTGTCGAGGATCTGCATGGCCTGCTTCCCTTTCGGGTTCTGATCGGTCGTTCCCAGGGGTCTGTGACGCGCTGGCGTCACGCCGTGCGTGTCCAGGCGGACTCCGGCCGGCCGAAGACGAGGCTCACGTTGTGGCCACCGAAGCCGAAGGAGTTGGACAGGACGTGGGTCACCTGCGCGGGGCGGGGTTCGCGGAGGTGGTCCAGGTCGCAGGCGGGATCCGGCTCGTCCAGGTTGTGCGTCGGCGGGAGCAGCCCGCGGAGCATGGCGTGGACCGACACCGCGGCCTCCACCACCCCGGAGGCGCCGAGCATGTGGCCGGTCACGCCCTTCGTCGAGCTGACCGGCGGGGCATCGGCACCGAAGACCGCGCGGATCGCGGTCGACTCGGCCACGTCGCCGAGCTTGGTGCTGGTGCCGTGCGCGTTGACGTAGCCGACGTCCCCGGGAGCGATCCCGGCATCGGCGACGGCCCGGCTCATGCAGGCGGCGGCGGCCGACCCGTCGGGGCGCGGGGTGGTGGGGTGGTGTGCGTCGTTGGTGGCGCCCCAGCCGACGATGTCGGCGTACCGGCGGGCCCGGCGCGCCTCGGCGTGCTCGGCGCGTTCGACGACGAAGACCCCGGCGCCCTCGCCGAGGACGAGCCCGTTGCGCCGCCGGTCGAACGGGCGGCTGGCGGCGGTCGGGTCGTCCCAGCCCCGGGCGAGCGCCCGGGCGTTGCCGAACGTGTCGGCGAGGGTCGGGAAGAGCGGCGCCTCGCTGCAGCCGGCCACGACGACGTCGGCCTCGCCGGCGCGCAGCAGCCGCACCGCCTCGCCGATCGACTGGGCGCCGGCGGCGCACGCGGTGCCGATGGAGGAGCTGTACCCCTGGATGCCGTGGCGCATCGCGACCCGGGCCGCGCCCATGTTCGGCAGCATCCCGGGCAGCAGGTAGGGGCTGACGCCGAGGCGGCCCTTCTGCGAGCGCAGCACCGCCTGCGCGTCGAGGGTCGCCAGGCCGCCGGTGCCGGACAGGATGATGGCGATCCGGAACGGGTCGACGTCGCGCCCGACCTCGATGCCGGCGTCCTTGAGGGCCTGCTCGGCGGCGGCCATCGCCATGATGATGTACCGGTCGACGACGCGGGTCTCCGGCGCCGGCAGGACCGACGTCGGGTCGATCGGCGGCGAGAACGCGGCGACGTCGGCGGACCCTGCCAGGGGGTGGTCGGCGGGGGGCCGCACGAGCCCGGACCGGCCCTCGCACATCGCGTCGAAGACCTCGGCGCCCGTGCCGCCGACGGGGGTGACGAGCCCGATCCCGGTCACCGCGACGGATCTGCTCATGCTGTACCCCTTTCGACCACGACGACCGCGGACGCGGTGTCGTGGCTGGTTCCGGTGATGGCCTCGGGCACGGTGGCCTGTTCGAGGAGGACGAGGAGGACCTCGCCGGCGTCGCCGTCGGCGAGCAGCAGCCGGGCCACGTCCAGCCCGGCGTCGGTGCTGTCGACGCACACGACCGGGCCGGTCAGGCCCCACTTCGCGGCGACGTGCCCGGCGACGGCGTTGGGCACCGACTGGAAGAAGAACAGCGGCCCGATCCGGCCGCCGGTGTCGACCGCGGTCGCGACGTGGGCCGCGCTGGCCGCGTCGCCGGTCGAGGTGACGAGCACGATCGCCGTCACCGCCGGTGGAGCGCTCTCAGCGCGGCGCTGCAGGCAGCGGCCGGCGGTGGCGGCGACCAGCGGGTTGAACGACGAGTGGACGAACCCGGCGAGCTTCGGCAGCTCCTCGTCGCCCGGTTCCGGCCAGTCGGCGGCGGCGACGACGTCGAGCCCGGCGCGGGTGGCCAGGGCGGTCAGCGGCGGGATCTCCTCGACGAACAGCTCCGCCGTACCGAGACCCTGCTCCCGCTCGTTCGGGTCCAGTACTAATCCGGTCATGCCGATCCCACCAGCAGCGCGGTGTTGGCGCCGCCGAACGCGGCGTTCAGCGACAGGGCGTAGGACGGGGTCGCCGCGGTGAACCCGTCGAGGACCAGGTTCAGCGGGCAGTGCTCGTCGGCGGCGAGGAACCCCGCGTTGACCGGCAGCCGGCCGGTGCGCAGCGCGTGCAGGGTGACGATCAGCTCGAGGACCCCGGACGCCTCGAGGGCCTGGCCGTGCAGCGACTTCGTGGAGGAGACCGGCACGGTCGCGGCGTGCTCGCCGAGCGCGGTGCGCAGCGCCGTGGCCTCCGCGACGTCGCTCTGCGCGGTGCCCGAGCCGTGCGCGTTGACGTATCCGAGGTCGCCCGCGCCGATCCCGGCCCGCTGCAGCGCGGCGGTGATCGCACGGGCGAGCCCGTGGCCCTCCGGGTGCGGCTGGCACGGGTGGTACGCGTCGCCGGCCCGTCCCCAGCCGGCGAGGCGGGCGAGCGCCGGCACGCCACGCTCGCGGGCCGCCGCGGCGGACTCCACGACGACCGCGCCGGCACCGTCGCCGAGCAGCAGGCCCCGGCGCCCGTCGCTGAACGGGCGGACCTGTCCGTCAGTGGACAGTGCACGGCCCGCGTCGAAGAGGGAGAACTGATCGGCGTCCACGAGGTACCCACCGGCCACCACGATGCGGTCGAGCTCGCCGCGGGCGATCGCCGCCGCCGCGTCCGCGACCGCCGTGCTCGCCGCGACGCACGCCGAGGTGTACGCCCGGATCCCCGCTCCCAGCGGCAGGTCCCCGGCCAGCCCGGTGCCGGCGGCGAGCGCGGCGGTGAACGCGGTGCTGCTGTGCCGGCGGCGGTCGGCCTCGGCCACCCTGGCGAGGGCCGGATCGCCGTGCAGGGCGAGGAAGAGCGGTGCGCCCGCCCGCTCGGCCGTGCTGAGCTTGGCCTCGTCACAGGCCTCGTCGACGACGCGCACCAGCTCGTCGGTGAAGACAGGGGAGCCGGGCATGGCCGCGGCCACCCCGACCCGCCGTCCCGTCACGTCGAAGCGGTCCACCGGCTGGAACGCGGGAGTGCCGGCGTCCAGGCCGTCGGCCAGGGCGGTCATGCCCCGGCCGAACGCGCTGAGCACGGCCGCACCGGTCAGCACCACCTCACCCGGACCGCGCCGAACGGTCATGGTGGCGGTCATCGTGAACCCGTCTCGACCTTCAGTTCCTGGAGGACCTCGAGCGTCCCGCTCACCGTCGACATGCGGGCGAGGGCGTCGTCATCGAGGTCGAGCGGCACGCCGTAGTGCTGTTCGAGCTGGTGGACGAGCCAGGCGAGCTCCAGGGAGTCGATCCCCTCGGCGACGTCCGCGGGCGACCGGTCGCCGTACGTGGCGAGCATCGCCACGACGTCGTCGCGGGTTGGTGCAGCGGCCACGCTCAGCTGCCCGCCGTGGCAGCGGCGGACCGGCGCTCGGCGACGGCGGCGATGAACTCGCCGACGGTCATCCCGGCCAGCTTCTCCGCCTCGTCGTCGTCGAAGCGCACGCCGAAGCGGTCCTCGACGCGGACGGCGAGCTCGGCGAGCGACAGCGACTCGAGGTCGGCGCCGGCCGGGCCGAGCGCGGTGTCGTCGTCGATGTCCTCGACGCTGTAGTTCATCTCGGTCAACGAGTCCAGCAGGAACTGGCGAATCTCCTGGTCGGTCGTCTCGCTCATCGTGCGTGGTTCCCTTCCTTGACAGGTGCCGGCGCGACCGGGTCGGTCGCGCCATCGGTCACGTCTGTTCCCACCCGCTGCGCCGGGATGGCGCCCGCGGTCGAGCCCGGGGCGGCGGTCGCCGGGGCCGAGGCGGCCAGCAGCGCGGCGCGGTCCCGGACGAGCTTGCCGGTGGCGGTCCGGGGCAGCTGCTCCACGACCTTCAGCACGCGCGGGCGCTTGAAGCCGGCGAGGCGCTCGGCGAGCCGGTCCTGGACCTGCGCCGCGGTGGCGCCGTCGCGCAGCATCACGTACGCCTCGATCGCCTTGTCGTAGGTCACGACGGCGCTGGCGACGCCGGGCAGCGCGGCAAGCGTGTGCTCGACCTCGGTCAGGTCGACCTTGAGGCCGCCGACGGAGACCTGAGAGTCGCGCCGGCCGTGGATGCGCAGCCTGCCGGTGGCCTCGTCGACGCTGCCGGCGTCCTTGGTGTGCAGCCAGCCGTCGGCCCAGCGGGCGGGGTCGACGAGGCCGAGGTACGGCGACGCGGGCAGCGACACGAGCAGCTCGCCGGCCTCTTCACGGACGGTGAGACCGGGTGCGGGGGTGAGGGAAGGGCGGTGCTCGCCGAACAGGTCGGTGGCGATGACCCCGACCTCGGTCATGCCGTACATGTTGCCGAGCCGGATGTCGTAGCGGTCGACGAAGCCGGCGTAGACCTCGGCACGGACCAGTTCCCCGCCGGTGGTCATGCCGGTCAGCTGGGGGAGCCTGGGCGGTGTCTGCACCGAGGAGAGCAGCTCGATGTGGAAGGGGACGCCGAGCAGGGTGGTGGGCTCGGGCCCGGCGGCGACGGCGGACAGGATGCCGTCGGCGGTCATCCGCGCCGGCACCACGAGCTGAGCGCCGGCGTGCAGGCCGTAGAGCAGGCCGCCGACCAGACCGAGCACGTGCACCATGGACGCGAGCGAGACGATCCGCTCGCCGCCCTGCGGCACCCCCGCGCCGATCTTCACATAGCGTTCGATCTCCTCGACGAGGTTCGCCGCGGTGCGGGCGATGACCTTCGACGGGCCGGTCGAGCCGGAGCTGAGCTGGATGAGCGCGTGCGTGGTGTCGGCGGGCCGCCCCGGGTAGGTGGCGACGCGCTCCTCGATCTCGACGAAGCCGCGCAGCGGCCCGCCGGTGACGTGCTTGGCGGTGACGACGACCTGCGGTGCCAGTCGCTGCAGGGCGTTGTCCGTCTCGTACGCGGTGAGCCGGTGGTCCAGCAGGGCGGCGCGGGCGCCGAGGCGCCAGGCGGCGAGGAGGTTCGTGACGAACGCGAGCGACGGGGCGAGGGACAGCGCGACGGACCCGCCGGCGCCGAGGCCGGCGGCGGCGAGCACGGACTGCTTGGCGGCGACCAGCGTGCGCAGGTCCGCGCGGGTGACGGGGGTGTCGAAGACCAACGCGACCTGGTCGGCGGGGCCGGCCAGCAGCACCTCGTCGACCCAGGACGGGTCGAGCGGGGCGGGCTGGGTTTCGAGCACGGCGTCGGTCACCGGCGAACCCCTTTCTCCGCGCGCGGCCGCGCCGCCGACCGGTCGGCCCGCGTTGGCCGGCGATCAGCGTGTGCAGCCCCCGATTGAACACACTGGCGAGAGCCGGGAGCAGGCCTGCGGTCACCGGCACGAATCACGCCCGGACACAATGCGCAGGAAATAGTCACCCCGACTAGCCATAGACCTTACGCAATCAAAGCCGTTTTACAAGAGTGCACAACCCGACTGTGCCGCTGTTTGTCCGTTCTGCCATGCCTACGTCCGCTAAGAATCGTTTGCTTCGATACGTTCTCCATTCGGGCAGGTCACTGGCGTGTTCTGTGGAACTCCCAGGTCAATCCAAGTTCGGGGGACACCTGACCAGTGCCAAAAAGGGCATTACGCGCAACTGGCGGCGCACCGGATAGAACCGGTATCTAACCTGAGAACACTCGCCTCCCGCCCAAGCTAGTGCGCTACGGTGCGTAAACGCCACGATTGACCCGCGTCGACGTCGGGTCGGGCCGATATACCGATTCGCCATGTATGGCGACATGATGAGGCTCCTGCTGCGCGATCTCCGACAGGCCAGGCCACGGCCTGTCCCGGACGATGTAACGTGCATTGACAAGCGTCGGCGCGCCGCCCATACAATGGCCGGGCTCCGTGCGTGCCTATCCAGGAACGCCCCATAGCTGGTGATCCCATTCGGAGATTTGCGACTGTGAAAGCAAATGCCAGTTCCGCATACCCGTCCGCACCGGCCGGGGCCGGGCTGAACGCCGCCGTCGAGCGGTATTACGACACCACCCTGGACCTGTACGAGGACCTGTGGGGCCAGCACGTGCACCACGGCTTCTGGGACATCGGTGAGCGCCCCGGCAACGACGACGACCGGCACGCCGCGACCGACCGTCTGGTGCGGGAGCTGGTCGACTTCGCCGGCATCCCGGCCGGCGCCCGCGTCCTGGACGTCGGCTGCGGCATCGGCGGGCCGGCGATGCACCTGGCCGGGCCCCTGGGCTGCGCCGTCGAGGGGGTCACCCTCAGCGCCGCGCAGGCCGCCCGCGCCAACGAGAAGGCCGCGGAGCTGGGCCTCGGCGAGCGCACCAACTTCCGCCAGTGCGACTTCATGGCCAACGACTATCCGGACGCGTCGTTCGACGTGGTCTGGGCCGTCGAGAGCCTCATGCACATCGCGGACCGGGAGGCGTTCTTCGCCGAGGTCCGGCGGGTGCTGAAGCCCGGCGGCATCGTCGCGATCGCCACCTGGTCGGTCCGCGACGGCGAGCTCACCGCCGAGGAGGCCCGGGTCGTCGACCAGATCCTGCGCCACCAGGTCATGCCCAGCTTCTCCTCCCTGGAGGAGCACGAGCGCCTCGCCGCCGCCGCCGGGTTCGCCGACATCGCGATCGTCGACTGGAGCGGCAACGTCGCCAACTCCTGGGAGCCCGGGTTCGCCCAGGTCAAGGAGCTCGACAACGGCCGGTCGATGATGCGTGACCTGGCCCGGGACCGGGGCGTCGACGTGCTCGGCTTCTTCTACGCCGGCCCGCTGATGCTCAAGGGCTTCGAGACCGGCGCGGTGACCTACGGCGCCGTGCGCGCCACGAAGCCGGCGGCAGAGGACTGATCATCGTGGCCGCGTCCCACCAGGAGATCGTCGAGCTGCTGCGCCAGGTGACCGGCGAGGACGAGGACTGGGCGGCCGGCGTGACCCCGTCCACCCGCGTGGACACGGACCTGTTCATCGACAGCCTGGAGATCGTTGAGCTCGGTGCGCGGATGCGCGACGTGTACGGCGTGGACCTCCCCTCGTACATCGGCGGCCTCGACCTGCAACAGCTCATCGACCTCACCGTCGCGGATCTCGCGGAGCTGACTGCCGCATGAGTCGGTTCCTGTTCCTGAGCCTGCCGCTGACCGGCCACGTGAACCCGATGGTCGCGGTGGCGAAGGTGCTGCTCAGCCGGGGGCACGAGGTGCTGTGGGCCGGCTCGGAGTCGTTCCTGCGACCCCTGGCCGGGCCCGACGCGGTGATCCACCCGATCCCGCTGCGCGCCCACCGCGGCCAGGCCGAGCGCGGCCTCGACGCGACCCGCTCGCGGTGGGAGGGCTACATCCTGCCGCACACCAAGTACACCCGCAAAGGCGTCGAGGCGGCCGTCGAGGCGTTCCGCCCCGACCTGCTCGTCGTCGACCAGCACGCGATCGCCGGCCCGATCGTCGCCCACCGGTTCGGCCTGCCGTGGGCCACCGTCGCGTCCAGCGCGATGGAGCTGACCAGGCCGTTCGCCCGCGGGCTGCCACAGGTCGAGGCGTGGATCCAGGCGCGGATGCGGGAGGCGTGGACCGTCGCCGGCCACGACGGCGAGCCGCCGTGGGACCTGCGGTTCTCCCCGGACCTGCTGATCAGCTTCCTCGGCGAGGACCTCCTCGACGACCCGTCGCAGCTGCCGCCGAACACCGTCACCGTCGGCCCGTCCCTCGCGGAGCGCGCGCCCGACCCGGACTTCCCGTTCGACTGGCTCGACCCGGACCGCCAGCACGTGCTGGTCACCATGGGCACGCTCAACATGGACCAGGCCGCGCACTTCTACCCGCGCATCCTGGCCGCGATCGAGCCGCTCGGCGAGCGGCTGCAGGCGGTCGTCGTGGCCCCGCAGGGCACCATCACCGGCGAGCCGGGCCACGTGCTGGTGCGCCGGCCCGTGCCGGTGCTGGACCTGCTGCCGCACCTGCACGCGGTGGTCGGTCACGGCGGCGCCAACACCGTCAACGAGTCCCTCGTGCACGGCGTGCCGCTGCTCGTCGCCCCGATCAAGGGTGACCAGGCGCTCATGGCCTCGGCGGTGGCGCGGGCCGGCGCCGGGCTGCGGGTCTCCATCGACCACGCCCGGCCCGAAGCGCTGCGCGCCGCGCTGCTCGACCTGCTCGACGACCCCCGGTACGCAGAGGCGGCGCGGGTGACGGGCAAGCGACTGCTCGCGGGCGGTGGCGCCGAGGCCGCCGCGACGGCTCTGACCCAGCTCCTCCCCCTCCAGCACCACGTCTGAAAGCGAGCAAGGCTGTGAAACTCCTGCGTGACACCTGGTTGATCTTCCAGCGGCACATGCTGCTGATGCTCCGTTCGCCGTTGTGGGTCGTCCTCGGCGTGGCCCAGCCGGCGGTCTACCTGATCCTGTTCGCGCCGCTGCTCAAGCCGGCGCTCGCGTCGGTCGGCGCCAACTCGATGAGCGACGCGTACAAGATCTACGTGCCCGGCATGCTGATCGCCCTGGCCCTGGCCGGTGGCCTGTACGTCGGCTTCGGGCTGCTCGGCGACCTCGCCAACGGCGTCATCGAGCGGTCCCGGGTGACCACGGTCAGCCGGGTCGCGCTGCTGCTGGGCCGGTCGCTGCGCGACGTCGTCACCGTCATCGTCCAGTCGATGATCATCACGATCCTGTCGCTGCCGTTCGGCGTGTTCGTCAACATCGGCAGCCTGCTGCTCGGCTACGCGATCCTCGCTCTGTGCGCGCTGTCGTCGGCGTCGATCTCCTACGGCATCGCGATCCGCGTCGCCAACCCCAGCGTGCTGGGCCAGGTCGTCAACAACATCGCCCAGCCGCTGATGCTGCTGTCCGGCACCCTGCTGCCCCTCGCGCTCGCGCCGCTGTGGCTGCGCACCGTCGCCGACTTCAACCCGTTCAACTGGGCGGCCAAGGGGCTGCGGGCGCTGTTCATCGGGCACACCAGCGACCCGGCCATCTGGCAGAGCATCGCCATCACCGCCGGCCTCATGGTGATCGCCGTGATCTGGTCGGCCCGCACATTCTCGCGCTCGGTCCGGTAAGGGAGCACTCTCATGATCAAGATCAAAGGGTTGAAGAAGGTCTACAAGTCCGGCCGGGGCAAGAAGGCGACCAGCGTCGAGGCGGTCAAGGGCATCGACCTGGACGTCGCGCAGGGCGAGATCTTCGGCTTCCTCGGCCCGAACGGCGCCGGCAAGACCACCACGCTGCGGATGCTCGCGACCCTGATCTCCCCCGACGACGGCGAGGCGACGATCGCGGGCGCGAACCTGCGCGCCGAGCCCGAGGCCGTGCGGCGCGTCATCGGCTTCGTGGCCCAGGGCGGCGGCACCACCGACGACGTCAGCGGCCGCGAGGAGATCGTGCTCCAGGCCCGCATGTACGGCATCGGCAAGGCCGAGGCGGAGAAGCGCGCGGAGGCGGCCCTGGCCGCGTTCGAGCTCACCGAGTTCGCCGACCGCAAGTGCAAGACCTACTCCGGCGGCCAGCGCCGCCGCGTCGACATCGCGATGGGCATCATCCACCAGCCGCAGGTGCTGTTCCTGGACGAGCCCACGTCGGGCCTCGACCCGCAGAGCCGCGCGCACATGTGGGACGAGATCCGCCGGCTGCGGGCCGAGGGCATGACGGTCTTCATCACGACCCACTACCTCGACGAGGCCGACGCGCTGTGCGACCGCATCGCGATCATCGACCACGGCGAGATCGTCGCCGAGGGTACCCCCGCGGACCTGAAGCGCGAGATCTCCGGCGACGTCGTGACCGTGGTCGTCGGTGACGAGGCCGAGCGGGCCGGTGAGCTGCTCGGCAAGCAGCCGTTCGCCAACGGTGTCGAGGTCCGCGAGGACAACGAGCTGCGGCTCAACGTCGAGTCCGGGGACTCGGCGATCCCGCAGATCATGCGGACCCTGGAGGGCGCCGGCATCAAGCTCGAGACGATCGAGCTGCACCGGCCGACCCTCGACGACGTCTTCCTCACCAAGACCGGACGGTCGCTGCGCGACTGATCCGCCCATGCACGAGCAAGGGGGCGCGGCCTGTACAGGCCGCGCCCCCTTCGCCGTTCTCAGAACCGGTCGCCGCCGAGCGTCTGCGCGAAGCAGTCCTGCATGGTGGTCATCACGGTGTTCACCGAGTCGCGGTCGAAGCCGGACCGGTTGACCCGGAACATCAGGTTGAGCGAGGTCAGGCCCCGCACGATGAGGTAGAAACCGGGTCCGGTGGTGCGGCCGTGGTCGAAGAAGTCGATCTTCGGCGCGACGAGGTGGTCGTCGGACGGGAAGCCGGGCGGGGCGAGCATCGGGTTGTAGTAGAACCCGCGGTCCGCCGGCGGGTCGAGCTTGGCGTGCTCGTCGCGGATCTGCCAGATCGCGTCCGGTGAGCAGACGCCGTTCTTCAGCGCGTTGAACGCCTTCCAGTGCACCTTCGGCAGGATCTCGGTGAACGGCTCGGCCGGGTCGAGGTCCAGCAGCAGCGGCGCCCACTGGTTGAGGCTGGTCACGACCCTGGCGTGCTGCTCGTCGAAGCGGTTCGCCGACATCGGGAAGAGCAGCACCTCCTGCTCGCCGGTCGCGGCCTGGATGCCGCGGTAGTACGCGGCGAGGATCAGGCTGGCGAGCGTGACCTCGAACTTCGCCATCGCCTCGTGCGCCTGCGGCATCGGGATGCCGGTCTGCAGCACCGCGCCGACGGGGTCGAGCTCGCCGGTCTCGTGCCGCCGGGGCGCCGCGGCGATGGTGCGCCGCCAGTACCGCTCGGCGTTGCGCAGCCGGCCGCTGCCCTCGCCGGTCTGGTTGAGGGCGAGCTCGAGGGGGCCGGGCGCCGGCGGCAGGTCGGTGCCGCCGAGGATGGTCTCGAAGTCCTCGCGCAGCACGACCGAGGCGACGCCGTCGCCGGCCATGTGGTTGACCACGACCAGCACCTGCCGCGGCGCGTCCCCCTCCAGGAGGATCCACGCCCGCCAGGGCAGCTCGGAGAGCGCGTCGATGGCGCGGCGGATCTCCGCGGCGTCCTTCTCCTCGCGCTCGGCGACGTCGGCGGTGCCCTGCCTGACCTGCGCGAGGACCTCATCGGCGGTGTGCGCGGCGATCCGCTGCCGGGGGAAGCCCTCGGGGTCGATGACGTAGGTGGTGCGCATCGAGGCGTGGCGCATGGCGACGGCGCCGAGCGCGGCCCAGACCTGCTCCTGCGTCCAGTCGCCCTCGGGCAGGTCCCAGACGAAGGACAGGTTGGCCTCCCACAGCCGGTCGGGTGGGAACCGCTCGATGTCGCGCCAGACGGACAGCTGCCCGACGGTTGCTGGGTACGTCTCATCGCCGGACACGATGTGCCTCCAGATGGTGCTCGTTGCGGTGGTCGATCGCTTTCGTGGGGGGAGCCCGCCCGGTGGGGCGGCGCGGCGCCCATGCCCGTCGGGTGCCGTCCCGTCCTGACCGGCGCGGGCTCCCTTTCCTCATTCGGTGCTGTGGTGCTGTGTCATGTGATGCGGGGGGCTGGATCAGCCACCCGACACGACGCGGCTGGAGACGACCCGGCTGGAGACAACCCGGCTGGAGACGACGCGGCTGGAGACGACGCGGCTGGAGACAACGCGCATGAAGTTCACCTCCTCATATCGTTTGGCACATCACAGTGCGATATGGAATGGCAGAGCACACCACCTCCGTCGCCTTCACGACGAATCAGCGGAAGGGCCCTGCGGTCATTTTGAACGACCGAAGTCTATGACCGCCAGAAGCATCACCCCGACTGTGGATCGTGTCAACCGTTCACGTTACCGCTTTGGAAATTTTCAATGCGTTTCGTATCTCCCGGGCGCTTCCGCGAAAATCGGACATAACGATCGTTAAAATTCGGACCTTCAGGCATTGATTGGATGAGATCAATATTCGCCTCTTTCGTCAGGTAGAAGACAGCCGATAGGCTTCGAAGCAGTGCTTGCAGGGTGGGCCCGCGGGATCGTGCGGGTCCGAACAGGTCGGGATCCTGACAACGTGCAGATGGTCCCTTTCGAGCACTCTCCAGTGACCTGGCGAGGGAGGTGCGAAATGAAGGCTGCTCAGCTGCGTGGCAACAACGCCCAGCTCCGGAACGCTCGGCTCTAATCCTGTTGTGGCGGCCGGTCGGCACGGCGCAGGCGTCGCCGACCGGCCGCCACGCAGTCAGGGGCCGATGTGGCCTGCGCGTACATCGACGATCGCGAGGCGAGAGATCATGGCGGAGACTGCAACGGCGCAGCGGATTCCCGTGCACTTCGAGGGTGCGGGATCGGGTGTCGAGGAATTGACCTGGGGTCAATGGGCTGCATGGCGATCCATGGAGCTCGGCGGTGGCCGGGTCGACTGGGCCGGCGGCACGATGCCGTTGCTCGACGGCCAGACGATCGATCAGATCGTCATGGAGATCGCGTTCCTCATGAGCCGGCATCAATCCCTGCGCACCAGGTACCGCATCGGCGAGGACGGCCTGCCCCGGCAGGTGCTGGCGGACACCGGCGAGCTGTTCATGGAGATCGTCGACGCGGGGCAGGACGACCCGGCCGACGTCGCCGAGGCCCTCGACGCCGCGTACCGCGACGCGCCGTTCGACAACGCCGAGGACTGGCCGGTGCGCGTCGGGGTCGTGTGCCGCGACGGGACCCCGGCGTGGTTCGTCGCGCTGTACTCCCACATGGCGATCGACGCCTACGGCATCGAGGCCATCATCAACGACCTGCCGAACCTGGACCGGGCCACCGGCGAGCACCTCGCCCCGGTCGCCGGCGTCCAGCCCGCCGACCTGGCCCGCCAGCAGCGGGCGGGCGCGGCCCGGCGGCAGCACACCGCGTCGCTGCGGCACTGGGAGAAGCAGCTGCGCGAGATCGCGGCCCAGCGCTTCCCGGCGGTCGAGGCGCCGCCGTCGCCGCGGTACTGGGAGGCCAGCTACTCCTCGCCCGCCGCCTACCTCGCGCTGGGCCGCATCGCCGAGCGGACCAAGGCGCACAGCAGCACGATCCTGCTCGCCGCGTACATCCTCATGCTGGCGCGGGTGTCGGGCGATCCGACCACCGTGGTGCGGATGCTGGTAAGCAACCGCTTCCGGCCCGGCTTCAAGGAGTCCGTCGCCGGCCTGGCGCAGAGCGCCCTGTGCGTCGTGGACACCGCCGATGTAAGTTTCGACGACCTCGTCGCCCGCGTCTGGAAGGCGCAGCTGACCGCCGGCATGCACGCCTACTACGACCCCCGCGACCTGTGGGACATGATCGCCCGGGTGGGGCAGGAGCGCGGCGAGGCCCTCGACCTGCAGTCCTACTTCAACGACCGGCGCCGGACCATGGCCGTCGCCGAGGTCCTGCCGCAGGCGAGCCCGCAAGACATCAACGAGGCCCTGTCCAGAAGCCGACTGCGGTGGGGCTCGAACAACGACGATCCCGCGGCGACGGTGTTCTTCCTGATCAATCCCGTGCCCGACACGGTCGACATCGGCCTGCGCGTTGACACCCGGCGGGTGGCGCCGGACGATCTGGTGGCGATTCTGCGGGGGATCGAGGAACTGGTGGTCGCCGCCGCGCTCCAGGACGAGTCTCCGGAAGAGCTTCAGGACGAGCCCCAGGACGAGCCCCAGGACGAGCCTCAGGAGTAGCCGATGCACGTCGCCACATCGCGGACCGCCGTCGCCTTCGACGGCGCCGACGCCGGCACCGGGCCACTGACCTGGGGCCAGCGGGAGATCTGGCAGACGATGCGACGCACGGGCAGGACGTTGAACATCGGCGGCACCGTCGCCCTCGCCCCGGGCACCACGGTGGACGGGCTCGCCGCCACCCTGGGCCGCCTCGTCGGCCGTCACCAGGGGCTGCGCACCCTGTTCGACCTCGACGGCGCCGAGCCGCGGCAGACCGTCCACGCATCGGGCACGGTCGACCTGGAGGTCGTCGCGTCCTCGGAGGAGGGCGCGGAGGCGACGGCCGAGGCGTTGCGCAGCCGGTACGAGTTCACGCCGTTCGACCTCGCGCGCGAGTTCCCCGTCCGGTGGGGTGTGGTGACGACCGGCGGCGTGCCGAGCCACCTCGTCGTGCAGTACTCCCACCTCGCCGTTGACGGGTTCGGCATCGACGCCCTGGTCCGCGACCTGCCGAACCTGGACGAGCCCGTCACCGGGGTGCGCGCCCTCGAGCTCGCGCACCGCCAGGCGCTGCCCGCCGAGCGCCGGCACAGCGCGAAGTCCCTGCGGCACTGGGAGGCGTCGCTGCGGGACCTGCCGGCGGAACGCTTCGGCTGGTCCGACGACCCGCGCACGCCCCGCTTCTGGGAACTGGTCTGCCACTCACCGGCGCTGCACCTGGCGCTGCAGGTCGTCGCCTGCCGTACCGGCGTCGAAACGGGACACGTCCTGCTCGCCGCCTACGGCGTCGCCCTGGCAGAGGTCACCGGCCGCACGCCGAGCGTCGCGCAGGTGCTCGTCAGCAACCGCTTCCGCCCCGGCTTCGCCGACGCCGTCTGCCACCTCACCCAGCCCGGCATCTGCGTCATCGAGACCGGCGGCGACCTGGACACTGTGGCGCGGCGGGTGTGGCGGTCCGCGACGAGCGCCTACCTGCACGGCTACTTCGACCCCGCCGAGCACCGGGCGATGCTCGACCGGCTCGCCACCACCCGCGGCGAACCGGTCGACGTCTCGTGCTTCGTCAACGACCGCCGCGGCCCGGCCGGCGCGGTGCCGGAGGTCCCTCCGACGGCCGAGCGGATCCGGGCCGCGCTGCCGCGCACCACGCTGCGCTGGGACCGCCGGCTGCCGACCTACGACGGCACCTTCTACCTGCAGGTCGACGCCGAGCAGGACGCGATCGGCCTCGCGATCTGGGCCGACACGCACCGGCTCTCCCCGGCGCAGGTCGAGGCCTGCGCCCGCGGCATCGAGGCCGCCGCCGTCGGCGCGGCGCTCAACCCGCCGCCCGTCACGGCAGCTTGATCGACTGCGGCGTCGAGAACACGTCCTCGGGGTCGTAGCGCAGCTTCACCTGCTGCAGGCGCGGGTAGTTCGCACCGTAGTAGGCGCCGGCCCAGTCGGTCAGGTCCCGGCTGGCGTAGTTCTGGTACACCTCGCCGGTCAGGTGCGGGGAGAGCTGCTCGACGAACCCGTCGATCCACGCCACGTTGCGGTCCGTGTCCTCGTCGCGCTGCCACTGCGCGATGACGGAGATGTAGTGCAGCGGCGCCCGGTGCACGAACGCGGTCGCGTCCGGGGTGACCCGGCCGATCTCGCCGCCGCCGAGCAGGTCGAAGCGGACCATCGAGTAACCCGACGGCATCCGCCGGAAGTTGTCCAGGATCGTCGCGAACGCCGGCTCGTCGAACCCGTCGGCCGTGAAGTAGCCGCCGAGCCACTTCGACTGCAGCCCGTACACGATCTCCTCGCCCATGCCCTGCATGAGGTCGAAGTAGGAGGTCTCGCCGATGGAGCTGAACAGCGGCTCGCCGAGCGCCTCGATCGGCTTGAGCGCCTCCGCCGCCTCCGCGGGCGGCCCGACGTACAGGCCGTACATGACGACGACCTGCTCACCGTCCGGGTACGGCTCGGTGGTCAGCAGCAGGCAGAACGCGAGCCGGTCGTCGTTGCGTTCGGCGTACAGGTCGCGGTAGGCGCGGAACACCTCCTCGGCCCGGTCGACCGGCCACGCCACGACACCGCCGACGACCGTCTTCGGCAGCGGGTTCAGCCGGTACGTCAGCGACGTCACCACCCCGAAGCCCGCGCCGCCGGCGCCCCGCAGGGCCCAGAACAGGTCCGGGTGCTCGTCCTCGGTGACCCGCAGGATCGTCCCGGACGCGTCGACGACCTCCGCGGCGACGATGTGGTCGCAGCCCAGCCCGTACGTCCGGCCGAGCGGGCCGTAGCCGCCGCCGAGGCTGTAGCCGGCGTTGCTGACGGTCGGGCACTCGCCGCCGGGCCCGGCGAGCCCGTATTCGAGGCCGTCGTCGCCGGTGAACGAGTGCTCGACGTAGGTGACCTTGTCGATGTCGCGCCAGCCCACGCCGGGGCCGACCGTCACCGTGCGCGCCTGCGCGTCGAGGCTGACCGACCGCAGGCCGCCGACGTCGATCACGACGCCGTCCTCGACCAGCGACAGCCCGGTGGCGTGGTGCCCGCCGCCGCGGACGGCCAGGGGCAGGCCCTGCTCCCGGGCGAACGCGATCGCGGCGGCGACGTCGCCGGCGTCCGCGCACTGCGCGATCAGCGCCGGCCGGGTCCGCACCCGGGTGTTGAACAGGACCCTCGCGGCCTCGTAGCCGTGGTCGTAGGGGGTCACCAGGGTGCCGTGGAAGCTGTCGCGAAGTCGCGCAAGATCGAGCCGCACCCGCAGATCTTGTCATCGACCGGATTCGTCGGCAAGCAGCCGCAGGACGGCCACCTCGCCGAGTGCCTGGTCGCTCGCCGCCCGCTCGGGGATCGTGATGCCGTCGCCGTACAGGTCCAGGACCCGCGGGTCCACATAGGACGCCCTGGCGACGGCCGGTGTGTTGCCGAGGAACTCCGACACCTCCCGCATCACGCTCGGCACGGCTCGCCCTGTGACCTTCGGCTCCCGCGCGAGCAGCCGCGCCGCGAGGACCGTGCCGTGCCACGTGCGGAAGTCCTTCGCCGAGATCTCGGTCCTGCCGATGTCGCGCAGGTAGTCGTTGATGTCGCCGCTGCGCACGTCGACCCGCCGCCGCCCGTCGCGGAAGGCCAGCAGCCCGCCGCCGTCGCCGTCGCACTCGCCCTCGCACTCGCCCTCGCACTCGCGCTCGCGCTCGCACTCGCGCTTCATGAGCTTCTTGACGACGGCCCGGACGTCCGCGTCGGCGACGTCGACGGACCGTTCGATGCCGCCCTTCGCCGGGTAGCGGAACCGGACCGCGCCGCGGGGCAGCGCGACGTGCTCGCGCAGCAGCGTCGCCAGCCCGAACGTGCCCGCCTCGCCGGTCGCGTACGCCTCCCCGCCGATCCGGAAGCGGCCGAGGTCCAGCAGCCGCACCGCGGCGGCGAGCACCTTCTCCCGGCCGAGCCCCCGCCCGCGCAGGTCCGCGGCGACCCGGTCACGGATCGCCGGCAGGCGCGCGCCGACCTCGAGGACGTGGCTCCGCCGGGTCGGTCAGGGCGGTGCCGTCGGCGCGGTGGTAGGTGAAGCCGCGGCCCCGGCCCTTCCTCCGGTAGCCACCCTTGCCGGGTGTGATGCGCCGCAGCCGCATGCCTCCCCCTGTCTCCCGCTGCCGCTCGTTTCGGTCGCTTATGAGAGCCAGTCGCGGACCTTCCGGCGGGTGGCGCGGCGGCGGGCGCGGGGGAGCTGGGCGAGGGCGATCCGGCCGTGCTCGGCCTGACGGGCGTGCAGCAGCCCGTACGTGAACGCGTTCTCCCGCTCGCCGAAGGCGTGCATGCCGTACTCGCGGAGCAACTCGGCGGTCACGTTGGCGTCCTGGTGGGCGCCGAGCACGTCCTGCAGGTCGGTGAGCCGGTCCGCCAGCTTCGCCGCGGGCTTGCCGGCGACGGGGGTGGCGAGCTCGGCGGCGTACCGGGCGCGCTTGTACGCCTTCCGCGCCTCGTGCAGCCGTTCGTCGCGGAGGCGCCCCGGCGGGGGTGCGGTGCCGCCCACGGCCCCGGCGGTGGTTTCGGGCGTGTTCACGGCGGTGGTCAGGCGGCGGTCGGCGCGGCGGACCGCCCGGCGCGCGAGGTGCCGCAGCTCCTGCTTGGCGACCCTGCCGGAGCCGCCGACGGCCGCGACCAGCGCGTCCAGGTCGTTGAGGAGGGTGATGTACCGCTGGCTGTCCAGCCCGGCGATCAGCCGCCGGCGGGCCTGCGCGGTCCGGGCCGCCAGCAGCTGGGCGATCCGCGCCGCCACCGGCCCGATGACCAGCTCCGGCGGCTCGGCGGCGAGCAGCTCGGCGAGGCGCTGCGCCATGACGTCGCTGTCGCGGACCTCGCCGAGCAGCCCGGTCAGCCACTTGATCTCGTCGTGCAGCCGGTCCAGGTCGCCCTCGGAGGCGTCCATCAGCGGCGCGAACGTGCGCAGCGTCGAGCGCAGCCGCCGCGTCGCGACCCGCATCTTGTGCACCGCCTCGGCGTCGCCGGCGCGGGCCTCCGGGTCGAGGGCGACGACGGCGTCGCGCTGGGTGCGGACGTAGTCGACGACCGCCCGTCGTCCCGCGCTCTTCACGCGGGACTCGGTGACGGGCGCCGGGTGGTCGGGGCCGAGCGCGCGGGACAGCTTCGACGGCGACGCCGACGGGCGGGCGCCGGCCGCGCGCAGCGCCTCGTCGATGCGGGCGAGGTCCTCGGGTGAACCGTCGACCAGCTCGACCTCCAGCTCCCGCCAGCGCTGCGCGACCCCGGCACCGACGAGCGACTCGGTGGCGACGGTGTCGTCGGCGACGAGCGCGATCGTGGTGCCGTCCGCGGTCTGCAGGCCCTGCTCGACGCGGTGGGTGCGGATGCGCGCGACGGGGCGCAGCGGCTCGCCCCGCGTCAGCGCCCGGATCTGCGTCGCGACCTCGGCCGGAGGCGTGCGCTGCTTGGCCGTCGCGGGCACCTGCAGTTCGCTGCGCTCCCCGCCGGACGGCCGTTTGAGGTGCCAACCGGCGTCGTTACCACCGGTGCGGCGGCGCAGCGTCACCTTGCTGGAAGTGAGGCGCAGCCCCGCGGTGTCGTAGTAGGTCGCGTCCAGACGCTGGTCGTCGGGAGCTGTAACCGTGGCCACATCAGCGATTCCGATCATCGAGGGCATCGCGAAGTCGTCGGGCAGCTCGTACTTCCGTTCCACCTCAAGCTTTTCGGCCATGTTCCAAGCCTATCGACAGAACTCCGTGTGGCGAAAAGGTAAACAGGAAGCCAAGAAAAGATGGCTCAGACCCTGTCGGTTCGAAGGTTTGGCCGCTACGGTGTTGGCAGCGCAAGGTTTTCGGGCCACTCCGGTCCGCGGACGCGCTTCCCACGGAGAGGAGTGCACCCCATGGCGAAGAAGTCGAAGAAGGACAAGAAGAAGGACAAGAAGGGCAAGAAGAAGTAACTCGCCCGCTCTGTGTCGCCCCCGCCCGTCACCCGGTGCGGGGGCGACAGTGCGTTGTGGGCCCGGTGCGGTGTGGGCGCGGGCGGGTGTGACGTGGGTCAGGTGTGTGGTGTCGCGGTGTGGTGTCGCGGTGTGTGGTGGCGCAGGTGTGTGGTGGCGCAGGTCACCCGCCTTCACCCGCCGGCATGAGCCTACCCAGCCTGAGGTGTTTCGTTGCGAATTCCGCGCAATCGACGGGACGTAACCTAGGTCAGGTGAGCTGGCTGGTGCGCGCCGTGACGTCGTCCGTGATCGGGCAGCGGGTCCGTTTCGCCGCGCGGATGCTGCGCGACTGGCGGCTCACCGTCGCGTGGGGCAAGTCGCTGCTGCGCAGCGGCGTGACCTCCGTCGTCGTCCTCGCCGTCACGTTCTGGCTGCTGCCCGGCGTCACCGCGACCGGCGGCCCCTGGGCGCTGGTGGAGCTCGCGGTGCTGCTCGCCCTCATCGGCACCCTCATGCGGCTCGTGCTCTTCGGCGTCGCCGTCGTCGTCGGCGGGCTCGGCGTCCTGCTCGTCGGGGTGCTGCTGCAGACCGCGGTGATGTTCACCGCGCTCCAGGTCGCCGAGGGCGTCTCCGTCGGCAGCGTCATCGACGCGTGGGTCGCCAGCTGGACCGCCGCCGTCCTCACCGCCCTCGTGAACTGGCTCGCCGACGCCGGCAGCGACGACGTGTTCCTCGGCCAGACGCTGCGCCAGATGGTGCGGCGCAACCAGGACCACCGCGCCACCGCGCCAGGGGTGCTGTTCGTGCAGCTCGACGGCCTGTCCGCGCCCCTGCTGTCGTGGGCCGTGAAGGCCGGCAACCTGCCCAACCTCGGCAAGTGGCTGCGCACCGGCACCCACGCCCTCGTCCCCTGGCACACCGGCCTGCCCGCGACGACCCCGGCGAGCCAGGCCGGCATCCTGCACGGCAGCGAATCCGAGGTGCCGGCGTTCCGCTGGTACGAGAAAGCCACCGGACGGCTCGTCGTCACCAACCGCCCCAAGGACGCCGCGGACGTCGAGGCCCGCATCTCGACCGGCCGCGGCCTGCTCGCCGACGGCGGCGCCAGCATCAGCAACGTCTTCTCCGGCGACGCCCCGACCAGCCTGCTCACCTTCAGCAACGCGGGCCTGCCGGGCCGCACCGCCCGCGGCTACCTGGCGTTCGTCGCCAGCCCGTACGGCTTCGCCCGCGCGATCGTCCTGTCCGTCGGCGAGATGCTCAAGGAGATCCAGCAGGCCCGCCGGCAGCGTTTCCGCAACGTCTACCCCCGCGTGCCGCGCACGGGCGCCTACGTGGCGCTCAGGGCCGTCACGAACGTCCTGCTGCGCGACCTCAACGTCTCCCTCATCGCCGAGCAGATGACCCGTGGCGCCCCCGCCATCTTCTGCGACTTCGTCGACTACGACGAGGTCGCCCACCACGCCGGCCCGCTGCGCCCCGAAGCGATGCAGACCCTGGAGGGCCTCGACCGGGTCCTGGGCACCCTGCACCGCCTCGCCCAGGTCGCCGGCCGCCGCTACGAGATCGTCGTCCTCTCCGACCACGGCCAGAGCCAGGGCGCGACCTTCTCCCAGCGGTACGGCCAAACCCTCGAACAGGTCGTCGCCGACATCGCCGGCCACGTGGCCGCCTCCACCCCGGGCCCGAACGACGACGAGCGCGCCCGCGCGCACAACCTGCTGCTCGCCGTCGCCGGCAAGCCCGACCGCACGACCCCTCCACCACCGCCCGCCCCGGTCGTCACCGTCGCCTCCGGCAACCTGGCCATGCTCTACCTCACCGAACACCCCGGCCGCGCCACCGTCGAGGACATCGGCGTCGCCCGCCCCGCCCTCATCCAGGGCCTTGCCGAACACCCCGGCATCGGCCTCGTCGTCGGCCTCTCAGCGGTAGACGGCCCGGTCGCCTTCGGCCCCGCCGGCCGCCACCGCCTCCGCGACGGCCACGTAGACGGCACCGACCCCCTCCTGCCGTACGGCCCCCACGCCGCCCGCGACCTCCTCACCCACCAGGCCATGACCAACGTCGGCGACCTGGTCCTGATCAGCCGCGTCGACCACGGCACCGACGAGGTGGCCGCCTTCGAGGAACTCGTCGGCTCCCACGGCGGCATCGGCGGCTGGCAGACGGAGGCCGTCCTCGTCCACCCGGCCGGCTGGTCCACCCCTGCCCCCACCCCGACCGGCCCCGCCGCAGTCCACCGCCAGCTGGTCCAGTGGCTCACCGACCTCGGCCTGCGCACAACCCCCGCCCCCGACGCCCTCGCCGCTTCGACCCCCGCCGCCCTTGGCAACGCCGTCCCCGCCGCCGACGCCTCCACCCAGGCCGCCCCCGCCCCCGCCCCCGCCGCCGACGCTTCCGCCCCCGCCGCCGACGCTTCCGCCCTCGACGCCGACGCTTCAACCCCCGACGCCGACGCCGACGCTTCCACCCACGCTGCCCGCGGCAACGCCGTCCCCGCCGCCGACGCCTTCACCCACGCCGCCCCCGCTGACGGTGCCCCCGCAGCCGGCGCCCCTGCCAACGATGCCGCAGGCAACGATGCTGCCACTCACGCCCCTGGCGGCATGCATCCTCTTCCCGAGCCCCGCGACACTGACCGCCGGTCAAGGGCCGCTGAGATCTTGGACTGAATGCCCGCTGCTGGGCATGCTCCGGGCTTACCCACATCGTCCCGGGAAGAGTGGGCGTCGGTCGCCGCTGGTCGGCTGCACCGCACGCAGGTCTCCGCTGCACCGCCGCCGCCGTCGCTCCTGCGAGATCCTGGACCGAAAGGGCTGCTGCTGGGCAGACTTCCCGGGCCCGATCAGGCGCCGGCCCGCATGCGTCGCCTCGTCAGGCTTGATGCGTTGCCTCGTCGGGCTTGCCTGCATCGCGCGCTGGGCGCTCCACCGCGCGCAGGCCGTAGGCTCCCGCGCGCAGGCCGTAGGCTCCCGCGCGCAGGCCGTAGGCTCCATCGCGCGCGCAGGTTATCGCGCGCGGGTCGTGGGGCGTCGCTGGTTGGTCTCGGGTCGGTCCGCTGGACGGGCAGGTCAGAGCGGGCGGGGCTGGTTCGGGGTGGAGGTCGGCGGTGGTGCCGGGCCGCTTGCTGCACCTTACCCCACCGAAAGAAATCGATCTTCGGCTTCTCGCTGTCCGTAGTCTACTGCGTTCGCTCAGGCGTCAAGGTGTCTCTGGGGGCGGTCGCGGCGGTGGCGGAGCCAGCTGGCCAGCTGGGTGGCGCTGAGGGCGATGACGAGGGCGGCCACCACGCCCTGCCAGGGTTGCGGGAAGACGCTGCGGCCGAGGAGGCCGATCGCGGCGTACGTGACGGACCACAGGGCGCAGGCGGCCACGTTCGCTGTGGCGAAGCGGCGCCAGGAGAGGCCGACGATGGCGGCGGTGAGCAGGACCGGGATGCGGCCGCCGGGGACCAGGCGGGAGACGAGGAGCGCGCTCACCGGGTTTTCGGTGAGCCGCTGCTTGACGGTCTCGGCGAGGTGCAGCGGCTGGCGCAGGATGCGCAGCCGGCGGGTCAGCGCCTCGCCGCCGGCGCGGCAGATGGCGTAGGTGCCGGCGTCGCCGCAGTAGGCGCCGGCGGCCCCCGCGCAGACCACGAGCAGCACCGCCAGGGGGCTGCGGTGCGCGGCGACGACGGCGGTCGCGCTGACGGCGGCGCCCGTCGGCAGGATCGGGACCGTCGAGCCGGCGGCGACGACCGCGAAGAGGCCGGCGAGGGCCGCGAGCAGGGCCCCGAAGGTGGTCACGCGGTCACCGTGAGGGACTCGCCGGGGGCCAGGACGTGCACGTCGGTCTTCGGGGCGGCGGTGGCGGTCAGCGCGGCGAACTCGTCGCCGGGGCGGTGGAAGCGGTCGGGGCGGACACGGCCGCAGCCGACGGGCCAGAGGGTGCCCCAGTGGATCGGGACGGCCTGCGCCGGTTTGATGATGCGCATCGCCTCGGCCGCGCCCGCCGGGTCGAGGTGGCCGGCGCCGAGGGTCCAGCCCCAGCCCCACACCGGTACCAGCGCCAGATCCAGCGGACCGAAGGACTTCATGTCGTCGAACAGCCCGGTGTCGCCGCCGAACCAGGCGGTGCGGGTGCCTTCGAAGACGTAGCCGAGGGCGGCCGCCCGGATGCGGGACGAAGGGTTACGGCGGCCGTCGTGCGCGGCCGGCACCGCGCGGACGCGCAGGGAGCCGACCTCGACGGACTCGCCCGCGGAGATCTCCACGATGTCGCGCGAACGGGGGAGGCGGGAGCGCAGGAAGGCGCCGGCGCCGCGCGGGGCGATGATGCGCGTGGAGGGCGGCAGCATGCGCAGGGACGGCAGGTCGCAGTGGTCGCCGTGCAGGTGGGAGATGACGACCGCGTCCGGCGCCGTGTCGAGGACGGGCCGGGGGCCGCGCCGGCGCTGCAGGTGCGCCAGCCGGTTGCGCAGCACCGGGTCGGTCAGGATCGTGGTGCCGTGGTCGGCCACCGCCACCGTGGCATGCCCCCACCAGGTGATGTTCATGGTGCCAATCTTGCCCGACGGGCTGTCACCCTCCGCTGCTTGTAGGCCACAGCACGACATGTTTAGATCAATCAACTTTTCTGTGGAGGGACTCCGTAACGATGTCAACCGATGCAGCGGCCTTAGCCTGGGACTGGGAAGACCCGCAGGGGATCGAGGCGGTGGTCGACTCGTTCACCGCCGACCTCGGCAGGTGCGAGAAGCTGGAGCTGCTGCTCAAAACGGACCTCATCACCCGGGAGCAGCTGGACCAGCTGGGCATCACCGGCATCGAGTTCGCCGCGTTCAAGACGGACCACCCGCAGGCGCTCGGCACCGATCTGGTGGCGGTCAGCAGCCCGGAGCTCACCTCCGAGCGGGGGAACATCTACCGGGTCGACGGCTCGGCGTTCTTCGCGGAGATGGACATCTCCCAGCCGCTGCCCATCGTCGACGACGCCGTGGACTGGGTGTACGCGGAGCACCTCATCGAGCACGTGTCGATGAAGGTCGGCATCGCGTGGCTGAAGGAGGTCAAGCGGGTGCTCAAGCCGGGCGGGTTCGTCCGGATCACCACGCCCGACCTGAAGATCTACGCGCAGAGCTACGTCAACGGCGACGGCTTCTTCGGCAAGCACCGCCGCCGGGTCGACCGGGCGCTGACCGGGGTCGCGCCGAAGATGCCGCCGCGCGGCGCGTTCATGTTCAACCAGCTGTTCTACGTGTACGGGCACCGCTGGATCTACGACCTCGAAGAGCTCCAGTACGTGCTGACCACGGCCGGCTTCGACCCGGAGGGCATCGCGGTGCGCTCCTACCGCGAGGGCGCCCGCCAGGACGTCGCCGACCTCGACCAGGTCCTGCGCAACGACGAGAGCATCTACGTCGAGGCCACCGCCTGATCCAGCGCGCCGGCCTGACCGAGCGCCGCCACCGAATCCAGCGCGGCGGCGACGGCGAAGGCCTCCATCGCGTTCAGCATCCGGTGCAGGTCCTCGACCGCGAGGTGGTGGGTGTCGACCTCGACGGTGAGCTGCACCGTGTCCACGACGTCGTCGACGTTCACCATCAGCTGCTCGTTGAAGAACGGCAGCGGCCGCTCCGACACCAGCGCGGTGAGCGGCCGCGCCGCCTCGACGTCCGCCGCGGTCGGCACCTCGGACACGGGGCCTTGCGCCTCGAGGATGCCGACCCGCCGGTCGTTGTAGAAGACCGCGAGGTCGACGCCGCCGAGCCGGTCGAAGAGGGCCAGCCGCGCCGCCGGGTCGTAGTAGGCGTGCTTCGAGGCGTTCAGGAATGCGCGGCGGGCCCGGTCGACCGCCTCACCCGCCGGGACCCCGCTGACGTCCAGGACGGCGAGCCCGTTCTGCGCGAGCGGGCTGATGACGTCGGCCAGGCCGGGCCGGAAGCGGTTGCTGACGATGACCTGCGTGGCGAACGGTGCTGTCCGCCCCGTCACCTCGTTGCAGGCCACCGCGTACGCGGCGAGCAGCACCGAACCGGTGTCGGTGCCGAGCAGCGCGGCGGCCCGCTGCGAGGCCAGCAGCAGCGTGGTCGAACGCCACACGACCTGCCGCCACCGGGGCTCACCGCGGTCCACGGCGGCCGGTAGGCGCCGCGGCGGCAGCGGGCGCAGGGCCGCCTCCCAGTAGCGCATCGCGGCGTCCGTCGTCCGGGTGGACGAGCGCTGCGCCGCGACGAGCTCGAGGGGCTGCGTCGCCGTGTACGGCGACTCCCGCGAGAACAGTGAACGGATCATCGTCCCGAGCGCGCTGCCGTCGGCGACGAGGTGGCTGATCTGCACGACCACGTGCGTGACGGCGCCGCCCTGGCGCACCACGGCCTCCCGGATCGGCCACTCGTGCGCGTAGTCGAAGTTGCGCGCCTTCCACGCCGCGAACAGCGCGCCGGCGATCTCGGCGGGGTCCTCGTCCGGTCCGGCGTCGTGCACCTCCAGGACCGCCGTGCCCTCCGCCGCGATCTCCTGCTGGACCAGGTGGCAGGCGTCGACCGAGGTGGCGTGCCACGGCTCGGTGAAGACCAGCCGGGAGCGCAGCGCCGCGTAGCGGCTCATGAGGAAGCTCAGCTCGGCGGCGATGTCCTCGACGGTGCGGCCGTCGGTGACCGGCACGGCACCGCCCATGCTCATGGAGGTGCCGACCTCGACGATCGCCCGCCACACCTGCTGCTGCCCCCAGGCGAGCCCGCCGGTGCCGGCGCCGGCACCCTCGAAGGAGACCTGGATGTAGGAAACCACGACCGCCCCCAATCAAGATTGACGGTGATCATATCGATGGATTGCGGCCCGCAAGGGCTGGAGCGGACATTGCGGCCACCTCGCCCGGCGGGAGTGGCCGCGCGTACAGATAACCCTGACCGAACCGGTAGCCGAGGTGCCGCAGCATCCGCGCCTGTTCCTGCGTCTCGATCCCCTCGGCGACCGCGGCCAGGTCCAGTGCCTGCGCCATGCGGATCACGGCGGTCGCGACGGCCTCCTGCCGGGCGACGGTGGTGATCCCGGCGACGAACGTGCGGTCCAGCTTGAGCGACGTGACCGGGCACGTCAGCAGCAGCCCGAGTGACGAGGCGGCGGTGCCGAAGTCGTCGAGGGCCAGCCTCACGCGCAGGCCGCGCACCGCCTCCAGGGCCGCGACCGCCTCGGCGCTGTCCAGCACCGCCGTCTCGGTCACCTCCAGGGTGAGGTGCCGCGCGTCGAGGCCCGCGTCGCCGAGGGCGGCGACGACGTCGGCGACGAACTGCGGGTCGGTCAGCTGCCGGCCGGCGACGTTGACGCTCACCGACTGCGGCGCGGCCGTGCCGAGGTCCCGCAGCCACGTCGCCTGCTGCCGGCACGCCTCCCGCAGCACCCAGCGGCCCAGCGGCACGATCAGGCCGGTCTGCTCGGCGGCGGGGATGAACTCCAGCGGCGGCACGACGCCGCGGGACGGGTGCCGCCACCGCACGAGGGCCTCCGTGGCGGCCGTCCGCCCGTCGTCGAGGCGCACGATCGGCTGGTACAGCAGGAACAGCTGGCCCGCGTCGATCGCGTCGCGCAGCTGGGCGCCGAGCTCGGCGTGCGCGACGATCCGGGTCGTCATGCCCGGCACGTACACGAAGTGGCCGCCCTTGCCGCGCTCCTTCGCCGCGTACATGGCGAGGTCCGCGTTGCGCAGCAGCGTCTCCAGCACGTCGCCGGGCGTGGACGTCGCGACGCCGACGGAGGCGTGCATGAGCAGCTCGTGCCCGGTCGTGTGGATCGGGGTGCCGAGCGCGTCGTGGATGCGGCCGGCGACGTCGACGGCGGGCACGGCGTCCACGTCGCGCAGCAGCATCGCGAACTCGTCGCCGCCGAGCCTGGCGACCACGTCGTCGTGGCGGACCGCCCGCCGCAGCCGCTCCGCGACCGTGACGAGGACCTCGTCGCCGACGCCGTGGCCGAGCGTGTCGTTGATGACCTTGAAGTCATCGAGGTCGATCAGGAGCACCGCGACCGGCCCCTGGCCGACCAGCGCCGAGGTGAGCAGCTCGGCGAAGCAGGCGCGGTTCACCAGCCCGGTCAGCGCGTCGTGGCTGGCCTGGTACCGCATCCGCTGCTCGTGTCGGCGGACGGAGTCGAGCAGCCGCGTGTTGTCGCGCAGCGCGACCAGCTGCCGCAGCCCGACGGCGGCGCTGACGGCGATCGCGCCGGTCGCCACCGGGCCGACGTCCGTGTGGTCGCCGTAGGCGACGGCGGCCAGCAGCAGCGACGTCGCCGCAACCGCGAAGTACGGCAGCTTGCTGTACGGCGCCGCCCGAGCCGCCGGCGCGGCCCCCACGGACACCGCGACGGACCCCGCGAACGCCACCAGCAGCGCCTCGACGAGGGTGATCATCGGCTGGAGACCCACCCACCGGGGCGACGCGATCAGCGGCGACCCGAGCCCGCCCACGAGGACCGCCACGGCCATGAGCCGCATCGAGCGCGGGCTGACCGGCCCGCTGCCGAGCAGCACGACCTTCATCACCGCGACCAGGGCCACCAGGCAGGTCATGGACAGCAGGAGCAGGCCCAGCGCGAGCCGCACGTCGGTGTGCCGCTCCAGCATCGGCCGCAGCGCCAGGTGCCACAGGAACGTGGCGGTGCTGATGAGGACCGTCAGCCCGTCCAGCCCGAGCCTGATCCACTCGCCCCGGGTCATGCTGCGGGTGGGGAGCCGCAGCAGCGCGTACAGCGCCAGCCCGACGCCCGCGACGAGCGCCGGCGCCGAGGCCTGGACGGTCCGCAGCGCGTCGGGATCCTCAGGGTGCAGCCTGGCGTGGCCCATGATCGTCGCCCCGACGCCGATGAGCGCGATCGAGGCGGTCATGAGCCGCCAGAACCGGCGGCCCGCCGCGGGCAGTCCCGGTGCGCGGGCGGCGGCGCGGGCGATGAGCGCGGCCAGGCCGAGCGCCAGGGGGACCGTCAGCAACGCCAGCACCTTGGGCACCGGCACCCCGGCCGCGAACAGCGCCGTCCACAGCACCTCGGCGAGCAGGCAGGCGGCGACCGCCGCGACGAGGCGCCGCGACGATGACACCGGTGACTGCTGCTCGATCATTCCGCTTGCACATCGGCAGCGCCCGCCCGGAGCTGAGCCGACCCGGCCGGTAGGATGCCCTGACATGTACCGGCCCGTGCCCGCGCAGGTGGACCTGCCCGCCCTCGACCATGACGTGCTGCGGTTCTGGCAGCGTGAAGGCATTTTCGCCCGCAGCCTCGAGCAGTCCCGCGGCCGTCCCGAATGGGTGTTCTACGAGGGGCCGCCGACCGCCAACGGGATGCCCGGCGCCCACCACATCGAGGCGCGGGTCTTCAAGGACGTGTTCCCGCGGTACCGGACGATGAAGGGCTACCACGTCGAGCGCAAGGCCGGCTGGGACTGCCACGGCCTGCCGGTCGAGCTGGCGGTGGAGAAGGAGCTCGGCTTCAGCGGCAAGCAGGACATCGAGGACTACGGCATCGCCGCGTTCAACGCGAAGTGCCGCGAGTCGGTGACCCGGCACACCGACGCGTTCGCCGAGCTGACCCACCGCATGGGCTACTGGGTCGACATGGACGACGCGTACCGCACCATGGACCCGCCGTACATCGAGTCGGTCTGGTGGTCGCTCAAGCAGATCTTCGACAAGGGGCTGCTCGTCGAGGACTTCCGGGTCGCGCCGTGGTGCCCGCGCGACCAGACCGCGCTGTCGGACCACGAGCTGGCCCAGGGGTACGAGACCGACGTCGACCCGTCGGTGTTCGTGCGGTTCCCGCTCACCTCCGGCCCCCTCGCGGGCCGCGTGTCGCTGCTGGTGTGGACGACGACGCCGTGGACCCTCGTGTCCAACACCGCGGTCGCGGTCAACCCGGACGTCACGTACGTCGTCGCGACCGACGGCACCGAGCAGCTCCTGCTCGCCGAGCCTCTCGTCGCGACCGTCCTGGGGGAGTCCGACAAGGAGGCCTGGACGCTCACCGGCGAGTCGTACAGCGGCAAGGACCTCGAACGGTGGACCTACCGGCCGCCGTTCGAACTGGTCGACGTGCCCGACGCGCACATCGTGATCCTCGCGTCGTACGTGACCACCGACAGCGGCACGGGCCTCGTGCACCAGTCGCCGGCGTTCGGCGCCGACGACCTCGCCTCCTGCCGCGCGTACGGGCTGCCCATGGTCAACCCGGTGCGCCGCGACGGCACGTTCGAGCCGCAGCTGGACCTGGTCGGCGGCATGTTCTTCCGCACCGCGAACGGCCCGCTCGTCGACGACCTCCGCGAGCGGGGGCTGCTGTTCCGGCACGTGCCGTACGAGCACAGCTACCCGCACTGCTGGCGCTGCCACACGGCACTCATCTACTACGCGCAGCCCTCCTGGTACGTGCGGACCACGGCCGTCCGCGACGACCTGCTGCGGGAGAACGAGCGCACCAACTGGCAGCCGGCGAGCGTCAAGCACGGCCGCTACGGCGACTGGCTCGTCAACAACGTCGACTGGGCGCTGTCCCGGCAGCGGTACTGGGGGACGCCGCTGCCCATCTGGCGCTGCCCGGAGAACCACCTGACCTGCGTCGGCTCCCTGGCCTCGTTGAGTGAGCTGGCGGGTCGTGACCTGGCGGACCTCGACCCGCACCGGCCGTTCATCGACGAGGTCACGTTCGCCTGCCACTGCGGCGCGACCGCGACCCGCGTCCCGGACGTCATCGACGCCTGGTACGACTCGGGGGCGATGCCGTTCGCGCAGTTCGGCTACCCGTACCGCAACGCCGACGTCTTCGAGCGGCGCTTCCCGGCGCAGTTCATCTCCGAGGCGATCGACCAGACCCGCGGCTGGTTCTACACGCTGATGGCCGTCAGCACGCTCGTCTTCGGCCGCTCCTCCTACGAGAACGTCGTCTGCCTCGGCCACATCCTCGCCGAGGACGGCCGGAAGATGTCCAAGCACCTCGGCAACATCCTGGAGCCGATCCCGCTGCTGGACCTGCACGGCGCCGACGCGGTGCGCTGGTTCATGGCCGCGGTCGGCTCGCCGTGGTCCGCGCGGCGGGTGGGGCACACGACGCTGCAGGAGGTCGTGCGCAAGACCCTGCTGACGTACTGGAACACGGTCGCGTTCCAGGCGCTGTACGGGCGCACCGCCGGCTGGACCCCGTCGCCGTCGGACCCGGCGCCCGCCGACCGGCCGGTCATGGACCGCTGGGTGCTGTCCGAGCTGCACACCCTGGTCGGCCGGGTCGACGCCGCGATGGACGCGTTCGACACCCACGAGACCGGCAAGCTCCTCGCCGCGTTCGTCGACGACCTCTCCAACTGGTACGTGCGCCGCAACCGCCGCCGGTTCTGGCGCGGCGACCCCGCGGCGCTCGCCACCCTGCACGAGGTCGTGACGACGGTGACGCTGCTGCTCGCCCCGATCGTCCCGTTCATCACCGAGCGGGTCTGGCAGGACGTCGTCGTGCCCGCGTCCCCCGAGGCGCCGCCGTCGGTGCACCTCGCCGCGTTCCCGCCGGTCGCCGCGGACCTGATCGACCCGGCGCTGTCGGGGCAGATGGCGCTCGCCCGCCGGCTCGTCGAGCTGGGCCGCGCCGCCCGCGCCGACTCCGGAATCCGCGTCCGCCAGCCGCTGTCGCGGGCCCTCGCCTCCGCGGCCGGCTTCGACCAGCTGCCCGCCGAGCTTCTCGCGGAGATCGCGGCGGAGCTCAACGTCGGCTCGATCGTGCCGGTCGGCGCGGCCGGCTCGTCGCTCGTCGACGCCACCGCCAAGGCCAACTTCCGGGCCCTCGGCAAACGCTTCGGCAAGGGCGTCCAGGACGTCGCGAAGGCGGTCGCCGCCGCGGACGCCCTGGCGCTGCGGGATGCGCTGCGGTCCGCCGGCACCGCCACCGTGGTCGTCGACGGCGCGCCCGTCGAGCTGACGCCGGACGAGGTCTTCATCACCGAGACGCCACGGGAAGGCTGGACCGTCGCCGCCGACTCCGGCGCGACCCTCGCCCTGGACCTGCGGCTCACCCCGGAGCTGGAGCGGGCCGGCCTGGCCCGCGACGTCGTCCGGCAGGTCCAGGAGGCCCGCAAGTCCAGCGGCCTCGAGGTCGTCGACCGCATCGAGCTGGCCTGGACCACCACCCGCGACGACACCGCCCTCGCCCTCGCCGAGCACCGCGACCTCGTCACCGACGACGTCCTGGCCACGACGTGCGCCGAGGGCGAGCCGTCCTGGCCCGGCGCCGTGCCCTTCACCGACGACTCGCTCGGCCTCACCTTCTGGCTCCGCAAGGCCTGACCGACCCGAACAGGGGGTGGCATCCCGCCGTCCGCGGGGTGCCACCCGGGGGTGTTCCGGGTGTTCCGGGGTGTCTCGCAGGACACACCTCGCCGGGTCACACGGGGTGGTGCGACAGGAGCAGAATCTGGATCGCACACGTCACGGCACGCGATGGGCGCGGAGCGGTCGACGGGGTTGGGAGCAGCCGGTGCGTGGTCAGTCGCTGGTCGGCAAGGTCGGCGTGGTGGTCACCGCGGTCCGCGGGGGAGACCGGCCCGGGGAGATCCGGGTCGTGGTCCAGGGCGTGCCGCACCACTATCTGGCCTACGCCGCCGAGTCGCTGCCGGCCGGCGCTCACGTGCTCGTCATCCACTTCCGCGGCGCGCGTCAGGTCGACGTCGAACCGTGGCCGCCGATGCCCGGTGACCACACCACCCCTGGCTGAGAGAGGCCACCATGTTCGGTTACCGTGTGCCCGCCCCCAACGAAGCGCTGCTGATCAGCGGCCGGCGGCAGCGGGGGGTCGATGCCCTGCCGTTCAAGATCGTCACCGGGCACGGCGCGTTCGTCGTCCCGATCTTCTCCAAGGCGTCCCGGCTGACCCTGGCCATGCAGGAGGCCGAGGTCGAGGAGGACTGTTACACCCAGCAGGGCCTCACCCTGCACGTCCAGGCCGTCATCGCCTTCAAGGTCGGCGACGACCACGAGTCGATCGCGGCCGCGGCCCGCCGCTTCCAGGGCGACCAGACGCAGATGCCCGTCCTGGTCGGCCGGATCTTCAGCGGGCACCTGCGCAGCATCATCGGCAGCATGACCGTCGAGGCGATCATCCGCGAGCAGCAGACCCTCGCCGACGCGATCGTCGACGCCAGCAAGACCGAGATGGCCCGCATCGGCCTGGACATCGACTCGCTGCAGATCAGCAGCATCCACGACAAGGGCGTCGGCTACATCAAGGCCCTGGCCGCCCCGCACCAGGCGCGGGTCAACCAGGAGGCCAACGTCGCCCAGGCCGTCGCCGACCAGGCCAGCGCGATGGCGCAGCAGGAGAGCAAGCGCAACCAGGCCGAGTATGCCCGGCAGACCGCCATCGCCCAGGCCCGCTACCAGGCCGAGATCGACCAGGCCCAGCAGACCGCGGCGCAGGCCGGCCCGCTCGCCGCCGCCCAGGCCCAGCAGCACGTCCTCGTCGAGCAGGCGATCGTCGCGGCGAAGCGCGCCGAGCTGCGCCAGGCCGAGCTCGTCGCCGAGGTCATTCGCCCGGCGGAGGCCGAGGCCGAGCGGATCCGCACCCTGGCCCGGGCCGACGCCGACGCCACGAAGCTGTCCGCGGAGGCCGCCGCCGCGCAGGGCCGCATCGCCCTCGACCAGATGATGATCGAGCAGCTGCCGGACCTGCTCCGCGCCGCCGCGGAGGGCCTGCAGGGCGCCAACCTCACCGTCCTGGACGGCGCCGAGGGCCTCAACAGCGTCGTCGCGTCCCTCGCCGCCCAGGGCACCGCCCTGCTGGACGCCGTGCGCAAGGGTATGACCGCCGTCCCCGCCGCCGAGCCCGCCACCCCGTCGACCGCGCTCGCCCGCCGCGAAGCCGCCTGACCTCCCGCCGCGTACTTCTGCTGCACCAGGAACACCGTGCACCGCGGAACTACGATGCTTGCCGTGGTGCACGTCCTGGTGGTCGACGACGACCCGCCGCTCGCGGATTCGCTGCGGCGGGCGCTCGTGTACAGCGGCTACCGCGTCACCGTTGCCGGCAGCGGGCCGGCGGCGCTCGACGCGGTCGCCCACGAACGGCCCGACCTCGTGGTCCTCGACCGGATGCTCCCGGGGCTCGACGGCGTCGGGGTGTGCCGGCGGCTGCGGGCCACCGACCGGGACCTGCCCGTGCTCATGCTCACCGCCCGCGACACGACCGCCGACCGCGTGGAAGGGCTCGACGCCGGCGCCGACGACTACCTCGTCAAGCCGTTCGAGCCCGACGAGCTCCTCGCGCGGGTCCGTGCGCTGCTGCGCCGGACCAGGCAGGACAGCCTCGAGTTCCACGACCTGTGGCTCGACCCGGGCGCCCACGAGTGCCGGCGCGGTGGCACGCCGCTGGACCTGACGGCCCTGGAGTTCCGGCTGCTCGAACACTTCCTCACCCACCCGCGGCAGGTGCTCAGCCGGGGGCAGCTGCTCGACGCCGTGTGGGGCATGGGGTTCGCCAGCGCCAGCAACGTCGTCGACGTCTACGTCGGCTACCTGCGGGCCAAGCTCGGCGAGCCGCGCCTGCTGCACACGGTCCGCGGCGTCGGCTACGTGCTCAAGGCGCCGTGATGTCGATCCGCCTGCGCATCACCCTGTTCGGGCTCGGCGTCGCCGGTGCCGTGCTCGGGCTGTTCTGCGCCGCCGTGTACCTGCTGCTCGCCGCCGGCGCCGCGACCGGTCAGGACACCGCCCTGGGCAAGCGGGCCGACGAGGTCGCGCGGTCCATGACCCGCCTGCCGGCCGCCGCCGACGGCCCGGCGCCCGCGGCGGTCGACGTGCGGACCAGCCCGGACATCTTCGTCCTGGTGCTCGACGCGCAGGGGCGGGTGCTCGTCAGCACGGGCGCGCTGGACGGCCGGCTGCCGCCCGTACCGGCGACGGCGACGCTGACCCCGAGGTCCACCGTGGACATCGGGGTGCCCGTGCGGGTCGCGGTGCGCGAGGCCGCCGGCGGGCACGTCGTCGCCGCGCAGACGACCCGGAAGGTCACCGACGACCGGCGCGGGCTGTTCGTGCTGGTCTGCGTCTACGCGGTGCTGTCGCTCGCCGCGGCGGCCGGCGCCACCTGGCTCGTCTCCGGCCGCGCCCTCAAACCCCTGCGGCAGCTCACCGGCCACGTGGAGGAGATCGGGCGGGAGCAGGACTTCACCCGCCGGCTGCCGCCGGCCCCGGCCGCCGACGACGTCGGCCGGCTCACCGCCGCGTTCAACACGATGATGGAGCGGCTGCAGGGCAGCTACGCCGCGCAGCGCAGGTTCGTCGCCGACGCGTCGCACGAGCTGCGCACGCCGCTGACCACGATCCGCAACAACGCCGGGTTCCTGCGGCGGCACCCGGACGCGGCGCCCGAGGACGTGGCCGCGGCGGTGCGGGACATCGCCGGGGAGAGCGCGCGGATGAGCCGCCTCGTCGAGCACCTGCTGACCCTCGCCCGGTCCGACGCGTCGGGTCTCGAGCTGCGGCCGGTCGACCTCGGCGCGCTCGTGTCCGACGTGTGCCGGCAGGCCGAGGCGCAGCACCCCGACCGGCACTTCCACCGCGCGATCACCCCCGCGCCGCCGGTGCACGGCTCACCCGACGCGCTCACCCAGCTGGTGTGGATCCTGCTCGACAACGCCGTGAAGTACTCGGCCACCGGCGGCAACGTGTGGGTCACCGTCACCCAGCGCGGCGACCGGGCGCAGCTCAACGTCACCGACGACGGCACCGGCATCCCGCCCGGTGCCGAACGCCAGATCTTCGAACGGTTCCACCGCGGCGACGAGGCCCGCACCGGCCCCGGCGCCGGGCTCGGCCTCGCCATCGCACTGTCCATCGTGGACGCGCACGGCGGCACGATCGTCGCCGCCAACAACGCCACCGGCGGCGCGTCGTTCGTCGCGGACCTGCCGCTCTCATCGTCTTCTTAGCTTCCGCTCATCCGCGGCTCATCGCCGGGGGCGAGCATGGCAGGCATGGCTGTGCTGCGGGGACTGCTCCTGCTGCAGGGCGCGCTGGGGCTGACCGGCACCCTGGGCATGCTGACGCTGATGGGGTTCAACCCGGTGTACGCGGTCGCGCCGGTCGCGCACGCCGCGCTGCTCATGACCCTCGGTGCGCTGCTGGAGCGCCGCCGCTGGGCGCTCGTCGCGACGCTCGTCGCGGAGGTCCTGGCGGTGGCCGGCTGGGAGGGTCAGCTGCTGCTCGGGCTGCTGCCGCAACTGGACTTCACCGTCAACCTCACCGGCCTGCTCACCACCCTCGCCCTGCCGCTGACGGTGCTCGTGCTGTGCGCGCGTCGGGTGACGGCCCGTGCGTGACTTCTGGCTCGGCGTCGCCCCCGCGCACCGCGTCGCACTGCTGCTGCTGGTCGCGTCGCCGCTGCTGCTCGTCCAGCTCCCCGCCTGGCGCCGGGCCGGCTCCGAGGCCCGCTGGTGCTCCGGCCTGCTCGGCACCCTTGCCGTCGTCCACATCGGACTGCCGTGGCCGCTCGGCTCGGTGCTGTCCGCCGGGCTCTTCGGGTGGCTCGCCGTGCGCTGCCTCACCGGCCGCTCGTGGCGGGTCCAGGCCGGGTTCCTCGTGCCGGCGCAGCTGCTCCTGTTCGTCGCGGCGTCGGGTGTACGGGCGGTGGCCCCCGACCAGGTCGCCCTGACGGTCGCGTGCCTGGAGCTCGCGCTGCTCGCCGTCTCCTGCCGGCGCTTCCTGGCGCGGGTGGGCACGGTGGCGCTGGTGCTGGTGTTCGGCACCGCGATGTGGGCCGTGTCCCTCGCCGCCCACGACCACGACGGCCCCGACCGCATCCAGGCCGGCACGGTGCGGCGCCCGGCCGGCCCGCCGCCCTCCGCCGTCGAGCGCGCCGCCGCCCGGGACCTCGCGGTGCGGGTCCGCGCGGCGACCGCCCGCTACGCCTCGCTGCCCGCCGCCGAGGCCGACGGATACCACGCGACCGGCCCGCGCACCGGGACGCAGGTGCACTTCGAGCACAAGGGCCACCAGCACGACGGCCGGGTCCTCGACCCCGCCGCGCCGGAGCAGCTCGTCTACGCCGTCCGCCCGGACCGCGCGATCCTGCTGGGCGTGGTGTTCCAGGTCCCCGTCGCCGGCGCGGCCGGGCCCTCGATCGGCGGCGCCCGCTGGCACGCGCACGACGTGTGCGTGGGCCTGCTCCCGCCGGGCTTCGGGGTGGTGTCGCCGTTCGGCTCGTGCCCCGGCCTCACCTTCGCCACGACCCTGCCCGAGATGATCCACGTGTGGACCGTCGACCCGCCGGGCGGCCCGTACGCCGACCATCTCGACGACGCCTGGGTCGACGCGTTGCCCTGATGCTACGGATCCGTATAATCCGAAACCGTGATACTTGAGCTGCAGCGTGCCACCCACGCGACCCTGCAGGTGCTGTCGGCCCGCCTGGCCGACCTGGACCTGACCCCGTCGGAGCTCAACGCCCTGGGCAACCTCGGTCTCACCGCCTCCGGGGACCGGCCGGAAGAGGGCGCCGGCCGCACCGTCTCGGACCTCGGCGCCGCCACCGGCACCCGCCCCACCACGCTCACCGGCGTCCTGGACCGCCTGGAGCGGCGCGGCCTCGTCACCCGCGCCGCGCACCCCGGCGACCGCCGGGCGGTCCTCGTCACCCTCACCGCCGAGGGCGCGGCCACCGCGGCCGTCGTCAGCCGGGCCATCGCCGACCTGGAGCGCGAGGCCCTGGCGGACCTGCCCGCCGGGACCGTCGAGGCCGCCCTCACCGTCCTACGGGCCCTGACATGAGCCCCGCCCAGGAGCCGCGGGCGGCCGCCGGGCCGTTCGAGGCACTGTTCGCCGAGGTCGTCGGCGCCGGCGACCGGTTCGGCCACCGGGAGCACGTCCACGTCACCTGGCTCGCGGTCCGGCGCCACGGCACCGCGGCGGCCGTCGAGCTGGTCAGCGACGGGATCCGCCGCACCGCCAGGTACGCCGGCGTGCCGCAGAAGTACCACGCCACCGTCAGCCGCGCCTGGGTCGAGCTGGTCGCCTGCCACGACGAGCCCGGCGAGGACGACTTCGACGCGTTCCTGGCCAGGTTCCCCGACCTGCTCGACAAGCGCCTCCTGACCCGCTTCTACCGCTCCGCCACCCTGGCGTCGGAGGCCGCCAGGACCGGCTGGGTCGAGCCCGACCTCCGCCCGATCCCCGCCGGCGCGCACTGACCCCGCCCGGCCGTCCGCTTCGTAGGGGTCAGTAGGTGTAGTTGATGTCCCACCACTGGTCGGCCGAGGAGTTCCACCGCCACAGCAGGACCGGTGCGCCGTTGTCGGTGCGGATGCTGTGGACCGCGAGGATCCACGGGTTGCCGTTGTTCCACTCGAACCCGGCCAGCGGCGAGAGGTTCCGCAGGGCGGTGCCGTTGAGGACCGGGACCGTCCAGTACTGGTCGGGGCTGTAGCTGCACGGGAAGCCCCAGATGCGCCGCCCGGTCTCGATCCGGCCGCCGTCGACGGCCAGGCACTCGCCCCGCTGGTTGACGATCGTGCAGAAGTCCGGGAAGTACTGGTGGCAGGCGCCCACGTGCCAGCGCTGGTCGGCGTTCTTCGTGCAGGTGTAGATCGCCGCCAGGACGTTGGCGATGCCGATGCACCTGTCGGAGTGGGTGTTGTAGATCCTGGGCTCGGCCGGGCTCATCACCGGTCGTTGCGTCGAGACCTGCGGAGCCGTCGGAGGGTCGGGGGCGGCGGCCGCCGGGGTGGCGGCCACCACCCCGGACAGCGCGGCGACGACGACCGGCAGCAGCGTCCGCAGCCACCGGGTCTCCAGGAGTGCTCGCATCTGCTCCCCTTCGGTAGGCGAGACCGGGCCGGCCCCCGTTGCCTGCCATCGTCGCCGCGCCGCGTACGCCCGGCGCGGATCCCGGATACAGGCCGGTACATCGCGGCCCGTCCGGGTCGGTCGCCGGACGTGGCCGGGTCAATGACCGCCGGACGTGGCCGCGGCCGGGGCCGGCGCGACCGGCCGGCCGGCCGAAGGCGCGGCGGCGGAGTGGCGGACCAGGAGCAGGACCAGCACCCCCGCGAGCAGGGCCAGGCCGCCCGCGACGAGCAGGGTCTGGTTGAGCGCGTCCGCCACCCCGGCGCGGGGGTCCTGGTGGGCGGCGAGCCGGTGGCTGAACACGGCGCCGAAGACGGCCACGCCGAGGGCGAACCCGAGCTGGCGGAACGTGTTCACCGCGCCGCTGGCCATGCCGCTGCGTTCGGGCGGGGCGGCGGCGAGCGCGGCCGAGGACAGGACCGGCAGCACGGCCGCGACGCCGACGCCCGCCACCACGAGGCCCGGGATGAGCGCCGTCGCCGGGCTCGAGGCGGTGAGGCGCGCCTGCAGCAGGTCGCCGGCGGCGATGAGCAGCAGGCCGATGCCGACCGTCCAGCGCGGCGCGATCCGCTGCAGCAGCCGGCCGCCCAGCGCGGCGACCACGAACGACGCGATGCTCATCGGCAGCGCGCCCAGCAGGCCCGCGTCGACCGGACCCTTGTGGAGGAACTCCTGCAGCCACACGGTCACGAACGGCAGGTATGCGAACGCCGCCGCCTGCACCAGGACCGCCGCCACCATCAGCGTGCCGAACGAGGCGCTGCGGAACAGCCGCAGGTCCAGCATCGGCTGCTCGGTCGCGCGCTCGATCAGTACGAAGGCCGCCAGCGCCACCGCCGAGATCCCGAACGCGGCCAGGGTCGACGGCGCGGTCCACCCCGCCTCGCCGCCGCGGATGAGCGCGAACGTCACCGCCGCGGCGCTGAGCGTGAACGCGACGGTGCCGGGCAGGTCGAAGCGGGTGCCGGGGCGGCCCTTCGACTCGGTGACGCCACGGACGGTGAACCACACGGCGAGCAGGCTGACGGGCAGGTTGACCAGGAAGATCCAGCGCCAGCCGAGGTGCTCGGTGAGCAGCCCGCCGACGATCGGCCCGGCCGCCGCGGCGGCGCCGTTGACCGCGCCCCAGATGCCGAAGGCGACGCCGCGGTCCTTGCCGCTGTACGTGACGCTGAGCAGCGCCACGGTGGTCGCGAACATCGCGGCCCCGCCGGCGCCCTGCAGGAACCGCGCGGCGATGAGCAGCCCGGCGCTGTTCGCGACCGCGCACAGCAGCGACGCGGCGGCGAAGACGACCGTGCCTGCCAGGTACATACGGCGCCGGCCGTGCCGGTCCGCGAGGGCGCCCGCGCCGAGCAGCAGGGCCGCGAGGGCGAGCGCGTAGCCGTCGAGGACCCACTGCAGCCCGTCGAGCGAGGCGTGCAGGTCGCCGGCGACGGCCGGCAGCGCCACGGTCACGATCGTGACGTCGACCAGCAGCATGAACGTGCCGATGCACACGGCAAGCAGGGGGGACCATTTTCGCATGCCGACGACTCTGCGGCGGATTTGGCTCGTGTACGAAGCCACCGTCGCGGATCCGGCGGATTTCGACACCGGCTAGGCTGCGATGGTGGAAATCGACACGCTGGACCGGCAGATCGTGGACGCGTTGCGGGTCGACGGCAGGGCCGGCTTCAGCCGCATCGCCGAGGTGCTCGGCGTCTCCGACCAGACGGTCGCCCGCCGGTTCCGGCGGCTGCGCGCGGAGGCCGGGGTGCGGGTCGTCGGCCTGCCCAACGGGGTCCGGCTCGGCTACGACAAGTGGATGATCCGCGTGCAGAGCACCCCCGGCGGCGCGTCGGCGATCGCGGAGGCCCTCGCCCGCCGGCCCGACACCACGTGGGTGACGATCGCGTCCGGCGGCACCGAGGTGACCTGCATCGTGCAGAACCCCGGCACCGCCGACCGGGAGGCGCTGCTGCTGCAGAAGCTGCCGAGCACCCCGCGGATCGTGTCGGTCCGCGCACACTGCCTGATCCACGACTTCGCCGGCGGGGCGGTCGACGCCGCCGGCCCCACCGCCCTCACCCCGGCGCAGTCCGCGGCGGTCCAGCCGCAGCCGCCCGCGGGCGAGGCCGTCCTGCTCGACACCGACCGGCCGCTCGTCGCCGCCCTCGCCCGCGACGGCCGCACCGGCCTGCCCGAGCTCGCCGCCGCCACCGGCTGGTCCGAGTCCACGGTGCGCCGCCGCCTCGACCACCTCCTGCGTACCGGCGCCCTGTTCTTCGACGTGGAGGTCAACCCGGCCCTGTTCGGCTTCAGGGCCCGCATCCTGCTCTGGATGGCCGTGGCACCCGCCCACCTGGAGGCCGCCGGCCGCGCCCTGGCCACCCACCCGGAGGTCGTCTTCGCCGCGGCCACCACCGGCGCCACCAACCTCGTCGCCACCGTCATCTGCCCCGACATGGCCGGCCTGTACGACTACCTCACCCGCCGGATCGGCCCGCTACCCGGCATCGAGCGCGTCGAGACCGCCCCGGCCCTGCGCCACGTCAAACAGGTCGGCGCCGTGCTCTGAGGCGGGTTGGTACATGGTCGGGGCAGCGACGAATGAAAAGCCGGAAACGCCGGCATGGTCGGGCCGGCACCGTCCTAGCCTCGTCAGGATGACGGTCTTCGCACCCGTGCCGGCGTTCGCCCGAGGCCCCGACATCCCTGGCACCGGCTACCTCGTCACGGAGCTCGGCGGCGGCGCCTACTTCATCACCAGCGGCACGGTGAACACCATGTTCCTGGAGACCCGCAACGGCGTCGTCCTCGTGGACGCCCCGACAGACCTCGGCGAACGCCTGCTGGCCGGCATCGGGGAGGTCACCCCGAAACCGGTCACCCACCTCATCTACAGCCACGCCCACGCCGACCACATCGGCTCCGCGCACCTCCTCGCCAGGGCCGGCCTGCAGATCATCGGCCACGAGCTCACCGGCCGGCGCATCCAGCACGCCCACGACGACCGCCGCCCACTGCCCACCGAGGCGTTCACCGGACCCAGGCACGACCTGACCATCGACGGCGAACGGCTCGTCCTGGAGTACACCGGCGACTGGCACCAGCCCGGCAACCTCTTCATCCATCTGCCACAACGGCGGATCCTGACCGCGATCGACAGCTTCACGGTCAAGAACGCGCCGTTCTTCCGCCTGCTGTTCTCACCGAACGTGCCCGCGTACTTCGACGCGATGGACCGCATCCTGCAGTACGACTTCGACACCATCGTGTCCGGGCACATGGCGCTGCCCGGCACCCCCGAGGACGTCGTGACCAACCGCGAGTACATCCACGACCTGCGCACCAGCGCGGCCGAAGCGCTGCGCATCGTTGCCCTGCCACAGGCCGCCGCGGCGGCCGGCGTGCCGGACGACAACCGGCAGGCTCGGCTCAAGGTCTGGATGGACGCGGTCGTCGCACGGGCCGCCGAGTTGATGCCGGCCTCCTGGGCACAACGCCTGGGCGGCCACGACATCTTCCTGACCGACAACCTCAACACCGTCGCCTGGAGCCTCGCCAACGACTAGAAGCGTTCCAGGAGCCTCACGACTCGTGGGCGGTGAAGCGCTCCGCGTCCGTCGTGCCGTGGGAATTCTTGGCGGTGTTGTACCCGCCGACCGCGTAGACGGTGTTCCCGGTCGTCGCGACCGCCATGCCGGCGCGCGGCACGGCGAGCTTGGGCAGCCGCTCGGCGACGCCGTCCTTCAGGCACCACCAGTCGTAGACCTCGTCGAGGTTGTTGCCGCCCAGGACACACAGCCCGGTGCCCTCGAGGCGCACGGCGGAGGCACCCTCCCGCGGCTTGGGCAGCTTCGGATGGTCGTCGGCGAGCTTGCGCTCGACGAGGACGTCGATGTCGCCGGTCGTGCCCCCGGTGCCGTTGCCGCCGATGAACCAGGAGGTGCCGGCGCCGTCGCTGGCCCCGGTCAGCTTCTCCCGCGGCTGGCGCAGCGAGGCGTCCGCCACGTCCCAGCCGTCGCCGGTGGGTTGCTGCACGAAGATCGTGGCCGTGGGCTGCCCGTTGCTGCCCTTGCCGCCCGCGTAGACGATGCCCCTGCCGTCGAAGACCGCGGCACCTGCCTGCCGGGGCACCGGCAGCGCGCCGGCGCCGACCCACTTCCCGGCGGCGGTGTCGAGGCGGTAGACGTTCGGGATCGCGCCGGTCGTTGCCCAGCCGCCGATGATGAACAGCTCGCTCGAGGGTGTCACCACGGCCGCCGTCTGGCTCACCGCCTGCTGCAGCCGCGGCCCCTCCGTCCACGTCTTCGTCGCGGTGTCGAGCACCCAGACCGTGTCGAGCTGCTTGCGCGGGTTGTCCGCGGTGAAGCCGCCGATGACGTACAGCTTGCCGCCCACGACCGCCGCGGCGGCGCCCTCGATGCCGACGGGACCGGCGCCGGTCGCGGTCGGCACGTCCGGCAGGCGCTCCCACGAGCCGAGCGGATGCGGATCCGGATCCGGTCTGGTCAGCCACCATACGGTGCCGCCGGCGACGAGCAGTAGGACCACCACGGCGGCCGCGACGAGCGCGAGGCGACGCCGGCCCGGAGCGGGGACAGGCACCGGCGGCGCGGACACCGGCGGGCCCGAGACGGGAACGCCGGACATGGGGGCGCCCGAGACCGGCAGTCCCGAGAACGGCACGCCTGAGACCGGCACGCCCGACACGGGGGCGTCGGGCGGGGACGCCGGTGAGACCGGGGTGCCGTAGACGCCGGTGGCGGCGCCGGTCAGCTGCTGCGCCGGGTAGCCCTGGGTCTGGTAGGTGGTCTGCTGCGGGAGCGTGCGGGCGACGGAGGCGGTGCCGGTGGCCGGGGCGGCGGACAGCTCCGATGGGTGGACGACGGCGCCCTCGGCGACCGGGAGCTCCGGCTGCTCGAGGACGGTCGGCACGACGCCGAGCGAGCGGTGCAGCATTCGGGCGACCAGCGGCACCCGCGACGAGCCGCCGGTGAGCATGATGCCGGCGAGCTGGTTCGGGGCGAGCCGGCACGACGCGACGACCCGGGCCGTCTCCGCGACGGTCTGGCGCAGCATCGGCTCGACGAGCGCCTCCAGCTCGTCGCGGGTGAGGTGCAGCGCCGCCTCGACGCCGGGCACGGAGACCGGCGCGGCCGTGGTGCGCGACAGCATCTCCTTCGCGCCGCGGACGTCCTCCCAGAAGAGGCGGCGGTCGCGGCGGTCCTGGGCGGTGTACGGCTGGTGCAGGCGCTGCCACGCCATCGGGTCGGAGCGGCGCAGCAGGCCGCCGACGTGCTCGACCAGGGCCGCGTCGAGGTCGAGGCCGCCGACGTCCTCCAGGCCGCCGGCGCCGATGACGGTGAAGCCTTCGGGGGAGTGGCGGACGACGGCGATGTCGACGGTGCCGCCGCCGAAGTCGTAGACGACCATGGCCGCGCCGAGGGGGAGCGGGTGGTTGAGGGCGCTGATGAAGTAGCGGGCCGCGGCGACCGGCTCCGGCACCAGGCTGACCTGCGGCCAGCCCGCGAGCGCCGCGGCCTCCTGCAGCAGCGAGCGGCGGGTGTGCGCCCACGACGCCGGGTACGTGAGCACGACCGGCGGCGGGGTGCGGGTGATCTCGGCGACGCCGGCGGCGACGGCCCGCAGCACCGCGGCGAGCATCTCCCGGGTCGGGACCTCCGTGCCGCCGAGCAGGACCGTCGTCTCGTCGATACGGCGCTTCGGGTTTGGCTCGTAGCGGGCTGGGTCGAGCTGGGCGAGGCGATGCGCGTCGCGGCCGACCGCGAGCTGCCCGTTGTCCTGGAGGTACACCGCGGACGGCAGGATCGGCGCGCCGTCGAAGAGGACGGGGCGGCGCCGGCCGTCGGGGGAGCGGATCACCGCGACGGTGTTGGAGGTGCCCAGGTCGATGCCGACGACGTGACCCGTCATGAGGTGCCCCCTGAGCGACGAACGACGGACGGCGTCATGTCGGGTGACCAGGACGCGGTGAAGTACGGCTGGGCGATCCCGGCCGCGAACGCCTTCGCCGCCGCCGGGGTCGCCGCGATGCGCCAGTCGGTCTCCTTGACCGCCTCGTACCAGAGGAACCCGATGATCTCCGGGTGCTTCGGCAGCGACCGGAGCAGGTCGGTGATCCACTCCGCCTTGCGCCCGGCAGCGTCGGTGGCGGCGACCTCCGTGACGACGACCGGCCGCTTCGAGATCGCCGTGACCGAGGCGAGCGTCTTGCGGTAGATCTGGTCGAAGGTCTGGTACTGCTCGAGCCCGCCGGTGCCGTAGTAGCCGGACAGGCCGACCCAGTCGACGTAGTCGTCGCCGGGGTACAGCTGCTGCAGCGGCGTCGAGCCGTCGTAGGCGACGTTGGGGCTCCACACCCAGATGACGTTGCCGGCGCCGGCGGCCTCGAAGAGGTCGTGCACGTGCCGCCACGCCGCGACGTAGTCGCCTTTGCGGTTGCCGTTGGCGGACTCGCACCACGGGTACCAGTAGCCGTTCATCTCGTGCGCGAACCGGATCGCGACCGGGTAGCCGAGCCCCTTGATCCCGGTGGCCCACGCCTTGATGTAGGCGTCGTACGAGCCGCCGGTGATCCTCGACAGCCGGTAGTCGGGCTGGTCGCCGCGGGAGGCGTCCTGCTTGGGCGCGGAGCGGAAGTTCCACGGCTCCCACGCGAGCATCGGCAGCATGCCCCGGTTCACGATCCGGTCGAACGGCTGCCGGTCGAACGTCTTCTCCACCGCCCAGCCCTGCGCGAACATCATCACCTGCGGCTGCCGGCCGGCGGCGGCGACGAACCCGTCGTACTCGGTGAGGTCGGCCGGGCCGCGCGAGGTGAACACGCCGAAGAACGCCTTCCCCGCCTGCGGGAAGGCGGCCGGCCGCCCGGGTGCGGGCGGGAAGGTCGGGCGCGGCTCGCTCCGCTTCGTCTCCCAGCGCACGGCCGGGCCGGACGAGGCGGCGACGGCGGGCGCGACCACGAACGTGTAGCCGCCGACGAGCAGCAGCACGGCGAGCATGACCCGGGGCAGCGTGATCACGCCGGCCCCCGGGTGACGGAGAGGCCCGGCACCTGCGGCAGGTCCGACAGCCGGATCGTCGAGGTGGTGGTGAGCGACTCGCGGACCACGGCGGCCTTGCCGCGCACCGTCATGACCAGCGGACCGGTCTGCGTGGTGAGGTCGACGTCCTGCGCGACGAGACGCCGGTTGCGCAGCCGGGTGACCCACGCGATCAGCGGCGGGCAGAGCCCGGCGACGATGCTGAGCCCCGACCAGAACCGCAGCGCGTCGGAGTGGTGGCCGAGCCAGACGCTCACCCCGAGCAGCGCCGCCGACACCCCCGCCCACGCCATGTGCAGCCGGAACGACTTCGGCCCGTCCGCGGACGCGAGCCGCCCCTTCGCGGTCACCGCGTACGCCAGGGGGCGGCGCAGCAGCGCGGAGACGCCGGCCACGACGTACACCGGAACCGCGAACAACGCGAGCAGCATCCCGTGCACGCCCAGCTCGCGACGCTCGTGCTCGGCCAGGTTGAACCGGCGCAGCCACAGCCACAGCAGCGCCCAGCTGCCCATGCTCGCCGACCACAGGACCAGCCACAGCTGCCACTCGACCCGCATCGCGCCGATGCCGAACGCGAGGTACGCGGCGGTCGCGACGGTGCCGGACACCGCGGACAGCGCGACGCTCGGGTAGTACGACTGCACGAGGCCGTAGCAGAGCCGCTGGGTGAGGCTCAGCGGTTTCAGGAAACGCTTGGAGCGCAGCAGGATCTCCCACACGCCGTACGCCCAGCGCTTCTGCTGGTTGAAGTAGTCGGTCCAGGTCGTCGGGCCCTCGCCGACCGCGATCACGTCGGGGGTGTAGACGCCCGTCCAACGCCGGTCGGTCAGCGGGTTCTTCGCGCCCATCACGACCATCGAGGTGAGATGGTCCTCGATGATGCTGTCCTGGTACCCGTCGATCAGCGCCCACGCCAGGGGCCGGTAGAGATGGTTGGTGCCGATGAGCAGCGGCGCGCCGAGCCCGTTGCCGCCGCGCTCGATCAGGCCGCTGAAGAGGTACTGCTGGACCGACGCGCCGTGCACGACCCAGCCGCCGTACATGTTGCCGTAGACCTGCGGGGCGACGACGAACGCGACGTCGGGGTCGCGGAAGTAGCCGACGGTGCGCTCCAGGAAGCTCGGCAGCGGCACGTGGTCGGGGTCCATCTGCGCGACCACGTCGTAGACGTGCTCATGGGTGAAGCGCCACGCGTTGTGGTTGCCGGCCTTGGTCTTCGCGCGGAACGGCCCGTCGGGCTGGTTGAACTCCGGCTTCCCGCGGCGGCTGAAGTGCTTGACGCCGAGCTTCTTCGCCATCGCCTTCACCCGCGGGTCGTTGCCCTCGTCGAGGATCCAGATGTCGACGTGTCCCGGGTACCGCACCCGCTGCATCGCCTTGAGGGACCGCTCGACGACGTCGATCGGCTCCTTCGCCGGCACGATCGTGGTGAGCATCGCGATGCGCAGCCCGGGCTCCGGCGCCATCGGCACCGGGTCGGCGGCCTTCCACGCGAACACCCACACGGCCAGGTTCTGCAGCAGGCGCACCAACTCGACGAGGAGCACGAAGCAGAACGCGACCCGCGCCACGACCACGGTGCCCGACAGCTCGCCGGTCATCGCGCCCGGGACGTGCCGCGGCAGCGCGAGCCAGCCGATGAAGACGATCGCGGTCAGGAAGTTGAGCGAGATGAGGACGCTGAGCATGAACCGCTGCACCGGCCGGGCCGTGTTCCTGTACACGACCGGCAGATGGGGACCGGCGGGGGTGGTGAGCGGACCGGTGAGGGTGTTGCAGGCGGCGTAGGCGCGGTGGGTGTCGGCGTCGCGGAGCCGGCGCGCCAGCGCCCGCTTCTCGGCGGGTGTGGTGCGGACGGTCGCGGCATGCTCGTCCGCCACGCCCCTGCCCCCCTCACCGGTCCCGAAGAAACTGCCTGAACCAGCCCGATCGTAGGGGAGCACAGCCATCCGGCGGTGCTGTCTTTTCGCCGTTTCCGCATTGGTACACGTGGATTCCAGTGCCGCTGTTTGCGCTGCTGGCGGCGGTGCTCGCGATTCGGAACGGTGTATTCGCCGACGAATTCCCGCGGTGAATGTAGGAGATCCGACAGCGGGTCACGCGTTCGGATTACCGGACTTTTCACCCCACGCGGCGGCGTGCCGCTGAGGGTCGCGCTGCTCCGGCACGGGGTGCCCGGACGGCGGCGGTCCGGCCGCGGACAGCAGCGGGTCGAGCAGGAGCGCCGCGAGGGCGGTGGCGATGAGGACGGCCGCGGCGAGCGCGACGGCCCGCGGGCCGGCGCCCTCGATGATCAGGCCGCCGACGAACGACCCGGCGGAGATGCCGATGTTGAACGCGGAGCTGCTGCCGGCCGACGCCATGTCGGTGCTGCCGGGGGCGACCTGCAGCGCCCGGTTCTGCACCGCGGCCGCGAACGCCGCGTACGCGCCGCCGGACGTGGCGAGCGCGACGACGACGAGGGCCCGCACGGTGCCGCCGGCGTACAGCACGACCGACGCCGCGCACAGCAGCGACATCGGCACGGCGAGGGCCGGCCACGGGTAGCGGTCGAGGAAGCGGCCGACGGCGAGGGTGCCGACGACGCCGCCGACGCCGGAGACCAGCAGCAGCGGGCCGAGCGACGACGCGTCGAAGTGCGTCACGTCCAGCAGGAACGGCGTGACGTAGGTCTGCGCGGTCATCGCCCCCGCGACCCCGAGCGACGTGACGAGCAGCAGCAACAGGTAGCGCCGCAGGTCGGGGGCCGCGCCGCGGGCCGAGGCGGCGCCCGAGGGCAGCGCGCCGGGCAGCAGCGTCACGACGGCCACGCAGGTCGCCGCGCCGATGACGGCCATCACCCCGAACGCGGCCCGCCAGCCGAGCTGCTGGCCGAGCCACGTGCCCAGCGGCACGCCGAGCACCGGCGCGAGGGACGCCCCGATCGACAGCCGGGCGACGGTGCGCCCCCGCCGCGACGGCGGAAACATGGCGGTCGCCGTCGACGCCACGATCGACCAGAACAGCGCCTGCGTCATGCCGACGACGAGCCGCGCGCCGAGCAGCATCGCGTACCCCTGCGCGAGCCCGGACACCGCCGTCGCCGCCGCCGACACCCCGAGCGCCGCCCCCAGCAGCAGCCGGCGCGGCAGCCGCCGGGTCAGCACCGCCATCGGCACCGACAGCACGAGCACGACCGCCGCATACCCGGTCAGCAGCAGGCCGGCCTCGGCCCGGGTGCGCCCCAGGTCGTCGGCGATCACCGTGAGCAGCCCTATCGGCATCACCTCGACGGTGACAAACGTGAATGTCGCCACCGACAACGCGGCGAGGGCGGCGTTGGCGCGGCGGTCCACCTGACCACCATAAGTGCTGTTTAGGGTAAGGGGCATGGCCCTTGTGCGGTGTGATTTCTTCTCCGATGTCCTCGGCTTCAGTACATCGATGACGGTCGTGCTACCGCAGCGCACGTCCGGGCAGGTCGGCATGGGTGGCAGCGGGCGCGACGGCGACGTGCCGACCCTGTACCTGCTGCACGGTCTCAGCGACGACGACACCATCTGGACCCGGCGGACCTCGATCGAGCGGTACGTGGCGGAGCTCGGCATCGCCGTCGTCATGCCGCAGGTGCAGCGCAGCTTCTACACCGACGAGGTGTGGGGCCGGCCGTACTGGACGTTCGTCGCCGAGGAACTGCCCGCGATCGCCCGGAGCTTCTTCCGGCTGTCCGCCGACCCGGCGGAGAACTTCGTCGCGGGCCTGTCGATGGGCGGCTACGGCGCGTTCAAGCTCGCCCTGCGCCACCCCGACCGGTTCGGCGCCGCGGCCAGCCTCTCCGGGGTCCTGGACCTCGGCGACCGGATGCGGACGATGACCTCCGAGGTGGACCCGCTCATGTGGCGGCGGGTGTTCGGCGACGCCCCGTTCGACGGCGGCGACAACGACCTGTTCGCCCTGCTGGACAAGGTCACCGACCCGCCGCCGCTGTTCCAGTGGTGCGGCACCGAGGACGCCCTGTACCCCGGCAACGTGCGCTTCCGCGACGCCTGCGCCTCCCGGGGTGTCCCGCTCACGTCGCAGTTCGGCGCCGGTACGCACGAGTGGTCCCACTGGGACGACAAGATCCGCGACGTCCTCGCCTGGCTGCCCCTGCGGTAGCGGCGCCCCTGCGCGCCGCGGACGTGTCCTGCGCCATGTGTAAATACTAGTTTTCCGATAGGGATTGACAACTTATTTGCGTCTCTTCTAGGTTGCTGGCAAGCCCGATCCGCAACCCGATCCGCCCACGCCCCTCGTCGTGGGTGGATTCGTCGCACCCTGATGGAGCGCGCGCATGAGCGAGCCTGCAACCCTCGAAGCCGCACCTGCCGGTCCACCGATCAACACCCCGCCCGTCCGGTTCGACCCGCAGGCGGCGCAGCGCAGGGTCACCCCCAGGCTGCGCCCCTGGCGCTGGTTCGTCAGCGCCGTCGTGCTGGTGGTGCTCACCCAGGTCGTCGTCGGCGTCTTCACCAACCCCCGCTACGAGTGGCACAAGTTCTGGGCGTACTTCACCCGCGAGTCGATCGTCGACGGCGTCGTGGTCACCCTGAAGGTCGTGGCGCTCAGCGCGCTGGTCGGACTGGTCCTCGGCGGGCTCGTCGCGCTCGGCCGGCTGTCGACGAACCCACTGGTCAACGGCCTGTCGTGGGCGTACGTGTGGTTCTTCCGCGCGCTGCCCCTGCCGCTGCTGCTGATCATCACCTTCAACTTCTCGTACTTCTACCCGCGGCTGGGCGTCGGGGTGCCCTTCGGGCCGGTCTTCGCCGAGGTGCGGACCGCCAGCCTCACGCCGCTCGTGATCGGCGTCATCGCGCTGGGCCTCAACGAGGCGGCGTACGCGGCCGAGGTGATCCGCGGCGGCATCCTGTCGGTCGAGCCCGGGCAGATCGAGGCCGCCAACGCGCTCGGCCTGTCCAAGGCCCGGCAGCTGCGCCGGATCGTGCTGCCCCAGGCGCTGCGCTCGATCGTGCCGGCTTACGGCAACCAGCTCGTCGGCCTGGTGAAGGCCAGCTCGCTGGTCTACTACGTCTCGCTGCTGGACCTGTTCGGCGCGGTGTTCGTGCTGGAGTCGCGGCACCCCGAGTCGCTCGTGCCGATCCTCATCGTCGGCGCCGTCTGGTACCTCGTCATCACCGCCGCCCTGTCGGTCGTGCAGTTCTACGTCGAACGGTTCTACGCCCGCGGCACCGTCCGGGCACTGCCGCCGACCCCGCTGCAGCGGCTGCGCCGCTTCACCGTCTCGTCCTACGTCCGCCTGACCCGGAGGGGCTTGTGATGACCGCGACGCTGGACACGGCCGCGGCGCTGGAGATCCGCAACGTGCACAAGTCGTTCGGCACCCGGGAGGTGCTGCGCGGGGTCGACCTGACCGTCCGGCCCGGCGGGGTCGTGGCGATCATCGGCCCGTCCGGCTCGGGCAAGTCGACGCTGCTGCGCACCATCAACCATCTCGAGCAGCCCGACCACGGCTACGTCGCGGTGCACGGCGAGCTGATCGGGGTCGAGGCCCGCGGCGCCCGGCTGCACGAGCTGTCCCCGCGCGCCGTGCGGCGGCAGCGCACCCGGATCGGCTTCGTGGCACAGAGCTTCAACCTGTTCCCCAACCTCACCGCGCGGGACAACGTCGCCGAGCCGCTCATCGCGCACAAGCGGCAGGCCAGGCCCGCCGCGTACGAGCGGGCTACGGGGCTGCTGGCCAGGGTCGGTCTCGGCGACCGCGGCGACGCGTACCCGCGGCGGCTGTCCGGCGGGCAGCAGCAGCGCGTCGCGATCGCCCGGGCCCTGGCCCTCGAACCGAACCTGCTGCTCTTCGACGAGCCGACGTCCGCGCTCGACCCCGAGCTGGTCGGCGAGGTGCTCTCGGTCATCCGGCAGCTCGCCGACAGCGGCACCACGCTGATCATCGTCACCCACGAGATCGGGTTCGCCCGCGAGGTCGCCGACACCGTGGTGTTCATCGACGACGGCGTGATCGTCGAGCAGGGGCCGCCGGCCCAGGTGCTCACCGCGCCGCAGCAGCCCCGCACCCGCGAGTTCCTCGCCAAAGTCCTCTGAACAACTAAGGAGAACCATGCGCACCGTCAGATCATCCCGCCGGGCGTTCGCGGCCGCGGCCGTCGCCGTCACGCTCACCGCGAGCCTCGCCGCCTGCGGCAGCGACGACGAGGCCAACGCCGGCACCGCGGCCGCCGCGAGCGGCACGGTGACGATCGGCGCGCAGGCGAAGGACATCGGCAAGGTGACCGAGCTGAAGGTCGAGAAGCAGCAGGCCATCGCCGACCTGGTCCCGGCCGCGATCAAGGCCGACGGCAAGCTGACCATCGGGCTCGGCGCGCTGCCGACCGGCTTCCCGCCGCTCGCCTTCGTCGGCGACGACGACAAGACCCTCACCGGCGCCGAGCCGGACCTCGGCCGCCTCGTCGCCGCCGTGTTCGGCCTCACGCCCGAGATCAACAACGCCACGTGGGACAACCTGTTCGTCGGCATCGACTCCGGCAAGACCGAGGTCGGCTTCTCGAACATCACCGACACCGAGCAGCGCAAGGAGAAGTACGACTTCGCCTCCTACCGGCAGGACAACCTGGGCTTCGCGGTGAAGGACGGCAACGCCTGGAGCTTCGGCAAGGACTACAAGAAGCTCGCCGGCCTCAAGGTCGCCGTCGGCGCCGGCACCAACCAGGAGAAGATCCTGGTCGCGTGGCAGGAGAAGCTGAAGGCCGAGGGCAAGACCCTCGACATCAAGTACTTCGCCGACACGCCCACCACCTTCAAGGCGCTCGTCTCCGGCCAGATCGACGCCTACTTCGGCCCGAACCCGGGCATCGCCTACCAGATCAGCCGGACCAAGGGCACCGCCGACGCCGTGCGCAACGCGGGTGTGTACTCCGGCGCCGGGGAGACCCTGCAGGGCCTGATCGCGGCCACCACGAAGAAGGACAACGACCTGGCCAAGGCGCTTGCCGAGGCGATCAACTACCTGATCGCCAACGGCCAGTACCAGAAGTGGCTCGCCGCGTACAACCTCGACACCGAGGCCGTGCAGACCTCCCAGGTGAACCCGCCGGGTCTGCCGAAGTCCAACGCCTGAGGCGTCAGTCCCGGGGCGCCATGAAAGTTTCATGAGATCGCGGTGCGCCGCAGGGACAAACTCCCGGGCGGCGCGCCACCGGCCGCACCCTGCCTTTCGGAATGTCCGCCAACCTTCCGAAAGGCAGTACCATGCTCCGCTTGTTGAAATCGCTCGGCGTCCTCGCGCTGCTGCTGACCGCCGCCGTCGCGGTCAGCCCGCAGGCGGCGAGCGCCGACACCCAGATCTGCGCGACCTTCGGCTCGGCGAGCGTCGCCGGCGGGAAGTACATCGTGCAGAACAACGTCTGGGGCGCCAGCACGCCGCAGTGCATCAACGCCACCGACCGCGGCTTCACGATCACCCAGTCCGGGCACAACGTGCCCACGAACGGCGCGCCCGCCTCCTACCCCTCGATCTACGCCGGCTGCCACTACGGCAACTGCACCACCGGCAGCGGGCTGCCGATGCAGGTGTCCAGCGGCGCGTTCCAGAACGTGACGACCAGCGTGTCGATGACGTACGCCGGTGGGCAGTGGGACGCCGCGTACGACGTCTGGTTCGACCCCACCCCGCGGACCAACGGCCAGAACACCGGCGCGGAGCTCATGGTGTGGCTCAACCACGCGGGCGCGCCGCAGCCCGTCGGCTCGCCGGTCGGCACCGTGAACATCGCCGGCGGCACCTGGACCGTGTGGTTCGGCAACATCGGCTGGAACGTCGTGTCGTACGTGCGCACCGCCGGGACCGGCTCGATCAACTTCGCGGTCCGTGACTTCTACAACGACATGATGGCTCGCGGGTACGCGCAGAACAGCTGGTACCTCACCAGCGTGCAGGCCGGGTTCGAGCCGTGGCAGGGCGGCGCCGGGCTCGCCGTCACCGACTTCAACTACAGCACCACCGGTGGCAACACCGGCGGCGGGCAGACGATCGTCGGTCAGGGCTCCGGCCGGTGCGTCGACGTCAACGCGCAGGGCACCGCCGACGGCACCAAGGTCCAGCTGTGGGACTGCAACGGCAGCGGCGCGCAGAAGTGGACCCGCAGCGGCAACACGTTCGTCAACCCGCAGTCGGGCAAGTGCCTCGACGTCCGGGGCGCCAGCACCGCCAACGGCGCGCAGGTGTGGCTGTGGACGTGCCTGAACAACTCCGCCCAGCAGTGGGTGGTCAACGGCAACGGCACGTTCGTCAACCCCGCGTCGGGCAAGTGCCTCGACGCGTCCGGCCGCGGCACCGCCAACGGCACCGGCCTGCAGATCTGGGACTGCTACGGCGGCGGAGGCACCCAGTCCAACCAGGTCTGGTCGCTGCGCTGACCCGGTAGCGACCGAGGATGCGGCACCGCCGCGTTCCTCACCACCCCGAGGGGTTCAGGTGAGGAACGTGGCGGTGCACACCTGGGTCGTCTCGGGCCCGGCCGGCCCCCACCAGATACGCAGCGGGCCGACCGGCAGGTCCGGCACCGAGAAGCGGCCGAGCCGGTCGGTCGTGCCGGTCCACTCGCCGCCGGCGTGCCGGACCCGCACCGGCGCCTCGACCGGGTGGCTGACCTGCCCGACGAGCCGCACCCGGCCGCCGTCGACGACGATCTCGACGTCGATGACGGTGCCGCCGCTGTCGAAGCTCAGCAGCCGCGGGTCGTCCGCGTCACCGTCCGGTCCCGGGCCGGCGCGGACCCCGGCGGGCGCGCCCGCGACGGCACTGTCCAGCAGCAGGGCGGCCAGCGCCGCGTCCGGGTCGCGCCAGGCCAGGCCGGCCGACGCCGCCTGCAGCAGCCTCGCCGGGACGGGGTCGGTGTCGACGTACAGCCGCGCCACCGCCTCGCCCAGATCCTCACCCGCGGGTGGTTGCGTCATGTGTGCCTCCCTTCAGCGTCGGTCCGTGCTTTCCGTGTTGTTGCCTCGGCGCTGCCGCCTGTTGCCTGTGCGCGGCCGCTCCGGGGTACGGCTCGCCCGTGAGCAGGCCGCGTAACGTCTCCAGGCAGCGGGCCCGGGTCGGGCCGATGCTGCCGACCGGCATGTCCAGCGCGGCGCCCAGCTCCGCGTAGCTCGGTGCCGGGTGCGCGCCCATCGCCCGCAGCAGCCGCGCGCACCGGTCCGGCATCCGGTCGACCGCCTGCCACAGCAGCCGCTGCTCCTCCGCGCGCAGGGCCTCCTCCTCCGGCAGGTCCGTCGTCGACGGCGCCCGGCCGAGGTGCTCCGCGACGTCGGCCGGGGACTCCCGGCCCCGCCTGCGGATCATGTCGATCGCCTCGTTGCGGGCGGTCGTGGCCAGCCACGACCCGAGACCGTCGCCGTCGCGGATCTGGCCGAGCTTCTCGACCAGGCGGAACCAGGTCGCCTGGAACACGTCGCTCGCGTCGGCCTCGTTGAACCGGAAGCCACGCGCGACCGCCCAGACAAGTCCCGAGTAGCGGGCCACGAGTGCGTCCCAGGCCCGCTGATCGCCGTCCGCGGCCTCGATCAGGGCGATGGTCGGATCGAATGCCGTCACAGCACAGCAGCGTACCCGCCAACTGATCGTGTCGATTCCGACGTCACCTCCTTGGTCGCCGAAAGCACGCTTCCGGTCGACGCGGCGCGCTCCACGATCAGCGCGACCACGTGCGGGGTGGCGAACGACGTGCCGCTCCAGGTGGCCCAGCCGGTGCCGAAGTCCGGGTGGTGGATGTACGTGCTGACCACGTCGGCGCCCGGCGCGGCCACGGTCACCCACGGCCCGCTGTTGCTCCACTCGCACAGCGCCTCGCCGTCGTGCGCGGCGACCGCGACGACCTGCTGCCGCCACGGCACGTCCGCGCCGGCGAACCCTGCGGGCCAGAACGGCCGGTCGGTGACGCCGTCGTTGCCGGCGGCGGCGACCACGACCCGGTCCCGGCCGAGCAGGAAGCGGTTGAGCGCCCAGCGCAGCAGCACCGGCGGCTGGCCGTCCACGGTGTACGAGCCGAGCGACAGGTTGAGCACGTCGGTGTCGGTGAGCGCGGCGATCCGCAGCGCCAGCTGCAGCTCGGTGCCCACGCCGAACGTGTCGAGCACCTTGACGATGCGGACCTGCGCCCGCCGGGTGCCCTGCAGGATCACCCCGGCGATGAAGTTGGCGTGCCCGACGTCGGAGTCGATGACGTTGTCCCGGTCGACGTCGATCTCGGTCTCGTAGTCGCTCTCGCCGACCCGGTACCGGCTGGCCGGCAGCGGGCTGTCCGCCCACACACCGGTGTCCATGACCACGACCCGGGCGGCGCCGGCGGCCGCGGGTGCCGCGTCGATCGAGGCGGCCGCCGCCGCGATCGGCCGGCCGAACGGGCCGCCCTGCTCGAACGGCGAGGCGAGCAGCACGTGGTTCGGGCCGGCGACGGTGCCGTCGGACGCGCGCTCGCGGGTCCGGCGGGTCGCCTTGATCGCGTCGAGGCCGGGGGCCCGCAGCCGGCGCACGCCGGGCAGCGGCTCGTCGGTCGCCACGTCGGCGGCGCGGTGCCCGAGACCCTCCACGACCCGCCGGGCGTCGTCGTAGTGCTCGTCGACGACCAGCAGCTCGCCGCTGACGTACCGCACCGGCTGGCCGCCGGTGGTCTCCGTGCCCAGCCAGCGCAGGCCGGCCAGGTGCGCCGCGCGCCGCTGCCGCCACCGCTCGAGTCGCCGGGTCGGGTCCACGGGGCCGTCTTCGAAGTCAGTCATGTTCAACGTGACGTTCGAGCGAGTCCGCCGATACGTCGGGTACCCGACAGTTTCCGTCGGTGGAAGGATCGTCGGTTGTGAAGCCGCCGCATTCCGGTCCGCCGCCGTCTGCCTTGACCTTGGCGACGCGAGCCGTCGAGGCGGTTGCCGCCGACCCCGACGAGGCCCGCGCCCTGGCCGTGGCGGCCCTCGCCGCGAGCCGCCGGGCGAAGGACCCCGACGCGACGTCGGTGGCGCACCGGGCGCTGGGACTGGCCGCCCGCGTCGGCGACGACGCGCACACCGCGGCCCGGCACCTGCGCGCCGCGCTGCGGGTCGCGGAGCGGCACGAGCGGATGACCCTCGCCGCGGAGGCACGGATGAGCCTCGCGCTGGTGCTCGACGACCTGGGTCGGCCGGCCGCCGCGGTCCGCGAGATCGACGTCGCCCTGCGCAGCCTGCGCGGGCTGCGCCGGGGCCGGGCCGTGATGCAGCGGGCGCTGATCCTGCGCCGGCTCGGCCACGACGAGGAGGCGATGGCCGGCTACCGGTCGGCGCTGCGGGTCTTCCGGCGCGAAGGCGACCGGCTCTGGGAGGCCCGGGCCCTGAACAACCGGGCCATCCTGCACGGCTACCACGGCAGCCACCGCCTCGCCGCCGCCGACCTCGGCGCCGCCGCCGCCATCTACGCCGACCTGGACCTGCCGACGGCGGCCGCCCAGGTGCACCACAACCTCGGGTTCGTCGCCGCGCAGGCCGGCGACGTCCCGCTCGCCCTGGCCCGCTACGAGCAGGCCCGCGCCGTGCTGACCCGCGAGGCCGGGGTGCCCGCCGACGCCCTGCTCGACCTCGCGGAGCTGCTGCGCTCCGCCCGGCTGCTCCCGGAGGCGCAGCAGGCGGCCCAGGACGCCGTCGACACCTGCCGGCGCGGCCGCCTCGACACCGCCGGCGGCGAGGCGGCGCTCCTGCTCGCCCGGGTCGCGCTGGCCCGCGGCAACGCCGGGGAGGCCCGCGACGCGGCCCGCTCCGCGCGGCGCGCCTTCACCGCCCAGCGCCGCCACCTGCCCGCCGCCCGCGCCCGCGCCGTCGAGCTGGGTGCGGTCATCGCCGCCGGCCGGGCGCACCGCGGCACGCTGCGCGCGGTCCAGGAGGTGGCGGCGGAGCTCACCACCGCCGGCTGGCTGCTGCCCGGCTGCGAGTCGTGGCTCGACGCCGCCCAGCTCGCCCTCGCGCTCGGCGAGCACGCCGGCGCCACCTCCTGCCTGGAGCGGGCCGCCGTCGTCGCCCGGCGCGGGCCGGCCGTGCTGCGCGCCCGATGGTGGCACCTGCG
>NZ_JBFANF010000062.1:0-80436 GCF_040674675.1 Dactylosporangium sp. NPDC049742
TCCGCCGCGGGTCGGTCGCCCGCCGCGGGTGCTGGTCCGCGGCGGTGTCCGGATCGCGCGGGCTGTCGGCGGCCCGGCCGGCGGCGCGGCGGCCGGTGTCGGCGCGGCCGCCCTGCAGCACCTCCAGCGCCGGCCGGAACGGGTCGCCCCGCCCCGTGCCACCGTGCTCGACCGACGCGTCGCGGACGGAGCGGCCCCGGGGCGTGTAGCGGCGCGCCTCGGACATCGTGCCGCGCACCGGCGGCTCGGCCCCGGGGTCGGTCCCGGGACTGGCCCTGGGGTCGCCGGCACGGGAACGGGCGGCCGCACCGGCACCCCCCGCGCCTGCGCGACCGCCCGTCCGCTGTCGGCCGGCGTCACTGCCGCGACCGGCCTCCCGTCCGGCGCCCCCGCGCCGCTCGGTGCTGCTCCGCCGATCAGGAGTGTCGCCAGCCATCGTCCTGCAACTTCCCGTTGTTGAGTTTGGCTTCGTCGCTGTGCCTCGGATGTGCTTCTAGCTGCTTACTTGCCGGGGCCGGGCATCTCGAGCCGGCTGCCGTCGGGCAGCTGCAGGTACGCCGGCGTGCGCGACGGCACGAGGCCCAGCCGCTTGGCCCGCGCCGCGAGCGTCACCGGCGACTCCTTGTCGGCCAGGTCGCTGCGGAGCCGCGCCTCGTCACGGTCGAGGGTGCTCTGCTTCGTCCTGAGCGCGTCGAGCCGGAACGCGTTCTCGGCGATCCGCGTGTTGAGCACGAGGATGCCGATCACGCCGAGGAGCACCAGCACGAGCACGAGCGCCACGAACGGCGCGCGCGGCGCGGTGACCGGCGCCGGTGGCGCGACGCGCAGCCTCGGCCGCTGCTCGTCCCGGACCTTCTTCTCCTGCGGCGCCCGCCGCGGGATCGCCGGTCTGTCCTGCGGTGCAGGCTGGGTGGTCCCCCGATCCGGCTGGAGCGCCGTCGCGCCGTCGATCGGCGCGTCGCTCCGCTCGTCAACCTGGCGCGCCGTGGTCCGGCCCCCCGACCGCGATGCACCCTGCTGACTTCTGCGCGGCCGGTCGGCCGGCAGTGTCGTCACGTTCATCTCACACCTCCCCCAGAGGTTGTGCCTTTGTTGCCGCTACTTGCTGTCCGCGGGTTTCCTGCGTTCGACGGCTCTGAGCCGCACGGACGCCGCCCGTGGGTTGGCCGCCACCTCGGCCGCGTCGGGGAGCTCCGCTCCCCTGGTGAGGACTCTCAGCTCCGGCTCGCTGCCCGCCGGCACGAACGGCAGCTCGACCGGCACCGTCGACCGCGACCGCCCGGCGATCGCCTGTTTGACCAGGCGGTCCTCGAGCGAGTGGTACGACAGCACGACCATCCGGCCGCCCGGCTTCAGCGCGTCGAGCGCCGCCGGCAGCGCCCGCTCGAGCACGGTGAGCTCGCCGTTGACCTCGATCCGCAGCGCCTGGAACGTGCGTTTGGCCGGATGCCCGCCGGTCCGCCGCGCCGGCGCCGGGATCGAGTCCCGGACCAGCTCGGCCAGCCTGGCGGAGGAGTTCAGCTCCCCCTTGCCGCGCTCCCGGAGGATCGCCTGCGCGATCCGGGAGGCGAACTTCTCCTCCCCGTACACCCGCAGGACGCGGGCGAGATCGCCGTGGCTGTAGGTGTTGACCACCTCGGCCGCGGTGACGCCCCGCGTCTGGTCCATCCGCATGTCCAGCGGCGCGTCCTGGGCGTAGGCGAACCCACGATCGGCCTCGTCGAGCTGCATCGACGACACCCCCAGGTCGAACAGCGCTCCGTCGATCCCTTCACCGTCCAGCACCTCCTCGAGCTCGTCGTAGACGGCGTGCACGAGGCGGGTCCGGTCCGCGTACGGCGCCAGCCGCTGCCCCGCGAGGCGCAGCGCCTGGGTGTCGCGGTCCAGGCCGAGCAGCCGCACCTCCGGGTGCGCCAGCAACACGGCTTCGGCGTGCCCACCGAGGCCGAGCGTGGCGTCCAGGTGCAGCGCGCCCGCGTGGTCCAACGCCGGGGCGAGCAGCTCGAGGCAGCGCTCGAGCAGCACGGGAACGTGAATGTCCCGCTCCCCCATCGTCGACCCCCTACCGCGGCGGGTTCGCGGCCCGCCGTCGTGCTGAACGTTGCTGTTCCCTGTGCTCCGGTGAGCTGAAACGTGATTCACGTCCTGCTTCGCGGGTCGGCGGCGGTTTCCGGTGCGCTGCTGCGCATTCCGTGCGGTGCTGTGCTCCGGCGCGCCGTTGTGCTGATCGCGCGCCGTTGTGCGTTTCGGTGCGGTAGTGCACGAGCGCCGTACCGCCAGCTCCCCATCCGCTCGCTCCGCCCTGGCGCCGGGGAAGTGGCGTCAGGACCTTGGAGCGGCTGGAGAGCTCGCGGCACGGCGTCCGACTGGGTGCCTGCAGATGGACCTCACAGCCCGCCCGGCAGCACCCCCTCCTCGATCCCGGCGAAGTCGTCTTCGCTTTCGGCAAGGTAGGTGTCCCATGCCTGGCGGTCCCAGATCTCCACCCTGGTGCTCGCGCCGATCACGACGAGCTCGCGGTCCAGCCCGGCATACTCGCGGAGATGCGGCGGGATGGTGACCCGACCCTGACGGTCGGGGACCTCGTCGTGAGCACTGGCGAAGAACACCCGGCTGTAGGCCCGGGCGGCCTTGTGGGTCATCGGTGTCGCACGAAGCTGTTCGGCGATCCGGGCGAACTCGGCGCCGGGAAACACGTAGAGACAGCGCTCCTGCCCCTTGGTGATCACGACACCTCCCGCCAGCTCATCCCGAAACTTGGCCGGCAGGATCAACCGGCCCTTGTCGTCCAGGCGGGGAGTGTGGGTGCCGAGAAACATCGACATCCACCCCTTCCCACCGCGAACGGTCCCCCCGGGGCCGGCCGAGCCCCCCGGCTCCGCCATCGCGCTCCACTGTACTCCACTTCCCTCCACCGTCAACGAGAAAACACCGGAAGTGACATCGGCGTGCGTGAAGAAATCCCACGTCAAACGGGGTGCGCCGGGGTGGAGGGCGGTTGGCCGACCGGTCACCCATACGGTCGGTTCGGCTGATCGTAAATATGGATAAACCGCCCATGAGGTCGGACTTCGCCGGTGCTTTATGGCTCCGTTAAGGTCCTCCGCGGCGCTGTTCCGGATGCAGTGGAGGGAAGTGGAGGGTTCCGGGACGAGCGGTGGGGTGAGCCCGCGGTCGGTTGTCGGACGGTGGACGGCGTTGGGTGCGTGATCCGTGGCAGGTAGGGTCTGCGGCATCGCCGGAAGACAGTGGAAGTGAGATGACGGACCACAAGCTCCCGATGCGGGCGAAGCTCGCCACATCGTTGTCGCGCGGCGCTGCCGCACTGTCCCGCGCCACCGGCCGGGGTGACGGCTCCGTCATCGGCGGCCGGCTCGCCCTGATGGTCGACCCCAACCTCCTCGCCGAGCTCGCGGCGGGCCGGGAGATCGCCCTGATCTCGGGCACCAACGGCAAGACCACCACGACCCGGCTCACCGCGGCCGCCATGGGCGTGCTCGGCGACGTCGCCACCAACAGCCTCGGCGCCAACATGCCCACCGGGCACACGTCGGCCCTGGCGAAAGCGGGCGCCACGCCGTATGCGGTGCTGGAGGTCGACGAGCACTACCTGAAGCAGGTCCTCGACGCGACCCGCCCGAGGGTCGTCGCGCTGCTCAACCTCAGCCGCGACCAGCTGGACCGGGCCAAGGAGGTCGCGATGATGGCGGCCCTGTGGCGCGACGCGCTGCCCGGCCGCGACCTGCACCTCGTCGCCAACGCCGACGACCCGATGGTGGTGTGGGCGGCGGGCAAGGCCGTCGCCTCCGGCACCGGTGTCACCTGGGTCGCCGCGGGCCAGCGCTTCCACGACGACTCGTGGGTGTGCCCCGAGTGCGGCGCCTCCATCTTGCGCAACGGCGACCAGTGGGCCTGCGTCGCCGGCAACCTGAGCCGGCCGGTGCCGACCTGGGCCGTCTCCGGCGACGGGGTCGTCGACAGCACCGGCGCCTATCACCACATCGAGCTGCAGCTGCCCGGCCGGGTCAACCGCGCGAACGCCGCGACCGCCCTCGCCGTCGCCGCCCACTTCGGCGTCCCCCCGGCGAAGGCCGTGCCCGAGCTGGCGAAGGTCGCCTCGATCGCCGGCCGCTACGCGGTCGTCGAGCGCGACGGCAGGGTCGTGCGCCTGCTGCTGTCGAAGAACCCGGCGGGCTGGCTCGAGGCCTTCGACATGGCCGACGACGTGCCGACACTGCTGTCCATCAACGCCCGCGACCCCGACGGCCTGGACACGTCGTGGCTCTACGACGTGGACTTCTCGCCCCTGCGCGGGCGGCGCGTCCTCGTCACCGGCGACCGGGCCATGGACCTCGCGGTCCGGCTCGAGGTCAACGAGGTGCCGTTCGAGCACGTCAAGTCGTTCTCGCAGGCGCTCACGCTGATCCCGCCGGGCCGTCTCGAGGTCATCGCCAACTACACCGCATTCCAGGACATCCGAGCGGAGCTGGACCGTGTCAACTGAGTCGCGCCTGCGCCTGATCTGGCTGTACCCGGACCTGCTGTCCACGTATGGCGACCGGGGCAACCTGCTGATCCTGGCCCGCCGCGCCGACCTGCGCGGCCTGCCGGTCGAGTGCGCCGAGGTCCGCGCCGACCAGGCGGTGCCGTCCGACGGCGACGTGTACCTCATCGGCGGCGGCGAGGACGGCCCGCAGGCCCTGGCCGCCCAGCGCCTGATCGCCGACGGCGGCCTGTGCCGGGCCGTCGACCGCGGCGCCACCGTCTTCTCCGTGTGCGCCGGCTACCAGCTGCTGGGCAACTCCTTCTACGCCAAGGGCGCCAAGTGCGCCGGCCTGGGCCTGCTCGACCTGGACTCCGACCGCGGCGAGACCCGCGCCGTCGGCGAGCTGGCCGGCGAGTGCGACCCGGCGCTGGGCCTGCCGACCCTCACCGGCTTCGAGAACCACGGCGGCCGGACCCACCTCGGGTCCGGTGTCCGCCCCCTGGCCCGGGTCACCGCCGGCATCGGCAACGACGGCCGCTCCGAGGGCGCCTGGCACGGCCGGATCCTGGGCACGTACTCCCACGGCCCGGCCCTCGCCCGCAACCCCGGCATCGCCGACCTGCTCCTGCGCTGGGCCACCGGCATGACCATGGAGCCGATCGACGACCGCTGGCCGACCCGGCTGCGCGACGAGCGCCTCGGCGCCGTCCTCAACAAGTAGCCGCCGCACACGCGAAGGGCGCCCCCGGAGAACCGGAGGCGCCCTTCGCGTGCTCGATCTAGACGACGATCGAGACCATGCGGCCCTGCACGACGATGACCTTCTTCGGGGTCTTGCCGGCCAGCTGCGCGGCGACCTCGGCCAGGGCGGCCTCGCGGACCGCCTCCTCCGGCGCGTCGGCGGCGATCTCGAACGTGCCGCGGACCTTGCCGTTGACCTGCACCGGGTACTTCACCGACTCGGCGACCAGGAACGCCGGGTCGGCGACCGGGAAGTCCGCGTAGGCGATCGACGACCCGTTGCCCAGGCGCTGCCACAGCTCCTCGGCCAGGTGCGGCGCGAACGGGGAGACCATCCGCACCAGCGGGTCGACGACCTCGCGGGGGGCGCCGGCCGGGGAGACCTGGGTGGCGCGGTTCGTCAGCTCGATCAGCTTCGCGATCGCCGTGTTGAAGCGCATCTCCTCGATGTCGACCCGGACGCCGTCGATGACGCGGTGCAGCAGGCGGCGGGTCTCGTCGTCCAGGACCGTGTCGGTGACGCGGGTCGCGTCGGTCTGCTCGTCGACGACCAGGCGCCAGACGCGCTGCAGGAAGCGCTGCGCGCCGACGACCGCGCGGGTCTCCCACGGGCGGGACACGTCCAGCGGGCCCATGGACATCTCGTAGACGCGGAAGGTGTCGGCGCCGTACCGCTCGCACATCTCGTCGGGCGTGACGACGTTCTTCAGCGACTTGCCCATCTTGCCGTACTCGCGCTTGACCTTCTGCGAGCCGTAGAAGAACTGCCCGGGTGAGCGCTCCTCGACCTCCTCGGCGGGCACGTAGACGCCGCGCTCGTCGGTGTAGGCGTAGGCCTGGATGTAGCCCTGGTTGAACAGCTTGCGGAAGGGCTCCTCGCTGCTGATGTGGCCCAGGTCGAACAGCACCTTGTGCCAGAACCGCGCGTACAGCAGGTGCAGCACGGCGTGCTCGACGCCGCCGACGTACAGGTCCGCGCCGCCGACGTCGCCGGGCTTCTGCGGGCCCATCCAGTACCGCTCGTTGTCGGCGGCGACCATGTCGTCCTTGTTGGACGGGTCCAGGTAGCGCAGCTCGTACCACGACGAGCCCGCCCACTGCGGCATGACGTTGGTCTCGCGGGTGTACGCCTTGGGCCCGTCACCCAGGTCCAGCGTGACCTCGACCCATTCCTTGGCGCGCGACAGCGGCGTCTCGGGCATGCTGTCGGCGTCGTCGACGTCGAACGTCCGCGGCGAGAAGTCCTCGACCTCGGGCAGCTCGACGGGCAGCATCGAGTCGGGCAGGCCGATCGGCAGGCCGGTCTCGTCGTACACGATCGGGAACGGCTCACCCCAGTACCGCTGCCGGCTGAACAGCCAGTCCCGCAGCCGGTACGTGATGGCGCCGACGCCGTGCCCCTCGGCCTCCAGCCACTCGATGATCCTGGCCTTCGCCTCGACGACACCCAGGCCGTCCAGGAAGGAGGAGTTGATCGCCGGGCCGTCGCCGGTGAAGGCCTTCCCGTCGAAACCGTCGGTGGGCCGCACCGTCCGGATGATCGGCAGGTCGAAGACCTCGGCGAACTCCCAGTCGCGCTCGTCCTGGCCGGGCACCGCCATGATCGCGCCGGTGCCGTAGCCGGCCAGCACGTAGTCGGCGATGAAGACGGGGACGCGCGAGCCGTTGACCGGGTTCACCGCGTACGCGCCGGTGAAGACGCCGGTCTTCTCCTTGGCGTCGGCCTGCCGCTCCACGTCGGACTTGCCCGCCGCGAACTCGCGGTAGGCGGCGACCGCCTCACCCGGGGTGGCGTGCCCGCCGGTCCAGACCGCGGGGATGCCGTCCGGCCAGGCGGCGGGGACCAGCGAGGAGACCAGCTCGTGCTCCGGGGCCAGCACCATGTACGTGGCGCCGAACAGCGTGTCGGGGCGGGTCGTGAACACCCGGATCGCGGCACCGGTGCCGGTGGCGAAGTCGACGTGCGCGCCCCGGGACCGGCCGATCCAGTTGCGCTGCATGGTCTTGACCTTCTCCGGCCAGTCCAGCCGCTCCAGGTCGTCCAGCAGCCGGTCACCGTACGAGGTGATCCGCATCATCCACTGCCGCAGGCTCCGCTTGAACACGGGGAAGTTGCCCCGCTCGCTGCGCCCGTCGGGGGTGACCTCCTCGTTGGCCAGCACGGTGCCCAGCCCCGGGCACCAGTTGACCGGCGCCTCGGAGATGTACGCCAGCCGGAACCCGTCGATCACCTCGCGCCGCTCGACCGGCGTCAGGTCCGCCCACGCGCGGCCGTCCTCCAGCGCCCGCGCGCCGGAGGTGAACTGCTCGATCAGCTCCTCGATCGGGCGGGCCTTCTGCGCGTCGGGGTCGAACCAGGAGTTGAAGATCCGCAGGAAGATCCACTGGGTCCAGCGGTAGAAGTCGGTGTCGGTGGTGGCGACGCTGCGACGGTCGTCGTAGGCCAGCCCCAGCCGGCGCAGCTGGCCACGGTACCGCTCGACGTTGGCCTCGGTGGTGACCCTCGGGTGCGTGCCGGTCTGCACCGCGTACTGCTCGGCGGGCAGGCCGAACGCGTCGAAGCCCATCGGGTGCAGCACGTTGTAACCGGCCATGCGGAAGTACCGCGTGTAGCAGTCGGTGCCGATGTAGCCCAGCGGGTGACCGACGTGCAGCCCCGAGCCGGACGGGTAAGGGAACATGTCCATCACGTACAGCTTCGGCGCGCCCGCGCGCGGGTGGCTCGGGTCGCTGAGCGGGCCGGTCGGGTTCGGCGCGTAGAAGGTGCTGTGCTCCGACCAGTAGTCCTGCCAGCACGCCTCGATGTCCGCCGCCATCGCCGCCGTGTAACGGTAGGGCGGGATGTCGACCGCTCCGTCGGTCACAGCCTCACTCATGACTTCTCGCCGCCTTCGGGTCTCGGGTGTCCAACATTGTCCGGGCATGAAAAAACCCCTCACGCAGGAGGGGTCGCCGTGCGGACGCAGTCAGTGCGTCAGCACGGCTCGCTAAGAAGCCGGACAGCCCATGTCATGCCTCGGAGTGTACCGCAGGGTCCGCGCCCGCTCGCAGCGCGTTTGTTTTCAGTCGCGGACGGCCGCCGGTACACCGCCGGAGCACCGCACCTCGAACCGCAGGCGCTGCCCGGCCAGGCTGAACTCCACCCGCGACTTGTTGCGCGGCCCCGCCTGCAGGGAGACCAGGCTGCCACCGGCGGCGGGCTCGGCGCCGGTCACGTTGACCTGGTCGCCGGCGCACGCCGCGACGACGACCCCGCCGGGCGTGCCGATCCTGACGGGCGGCCCCTCCACGGGGGTGGTCTGTCCCCTGCCGGTGTTGCCGGTGTGCCCGGGGTTTCCGTTCCCGTTCGCGGCGTCTGTACCGACCGGGCCGCCGCCGCCCGATCCGCCGGCTCCGCCGGACGTGCCGCCGCTCTGACCGCCCGCACCGGTGCTCGGGCCGACGTCCGCCGGGGTGGCCGGGGTGTCCGGCGAACCGGTCGCGGCCGGCGCGCCGCGGGCCGCACCCACGGTGACCTGCGGCTCGCTGGTCGGGCGGCTCAGCGCGAACGTCACCAGCAGCACGGCCACCGCCACCACGACCGCCATCCCGGCGAGCACCCGCCGCCGCTCACCCGCGTCGTCACCGGTGTCGTCACCGGTCGCGTCCGTCGCGTGCTCTGCTTCGGCTGGCGCGACCGGGACGGGGGCAACGGGGGCGGTGGCGTCCGGGGCCGGATCGACGGGGGCGGTGGCGTCGCCGAGGGCCGTGGTGCCGTCCGTCCGGGCCGCTGCTCCGGCGGCCGTCAGCCGCGGCGGCACCGCCGGTACCAGATGCAGCTCTTCGGCGCTCGGACGCGGCGACACGCCCGCCGCCGCGGCGAGCACGGCCGCCGCCTCCTCCGCGGACGGTCGGGCCGCGGGCGCCTTGACCAGGCAGCGCATGCACAGATCCCGGACCTGCGGCGGCACGCCCGGCAGGTCGGGCAGCGGATCGGGCGCCACGGTCACGTGCGAGCGCAGCATCTGGGCGGTGGTCTCGCCGTCCCACGGCAGGCGGCCGGTGAGGCACCGGTAGAGCAGCATCCCGAACGCGTACACGTCGCTGGCGGGCACCGCCTCGTCGCCGACGAGCCGCTCCGGCGCGAGATAGGCGGGCGTGCCGAGGACCAGGCCGGCGTCGTCGAGGCCGCCGTCCGGGTCGCCGTGGACGCCGACGATGCCGAAGTCGAGGAGCTTCGCCGCGCCCGGGGTGAGCACCACGTTGCCGGGTTTGACGTCGTGGTGCACGAAGCCCTCGGCGTGCGCGGCGGCCAGGCCGGCGGCGACCTCGGCGCAGACCCGGATCGCCGCGGCGGGGCTGAGCGGGCCCGCGGTCAGCCGCTCGGCGAGCGTCGGCCCGCGCAGCAGCTCCATCACCACGAACGGGCTGCCACCGGCGGTCTCGCCGTAGTCGTAGACCCCCGCGACGTTCGGGTGCGAAAGGCTCGCCGTGGCCCGCGCCTCGGTCCGGATCCGCTGGCGCCAGGCGGGGTCGGCGGCGAACGGGCCGGCGAGGACCTTGACGGCGACGGCCCGTCCGAGGACCTCGTCGCGGGCGTCCCAAACGACCGACATGCCGCCTTCGCCGAGCCGGTCGGCGAGGCGGTAGCGACCGTTGAGGAGCTGCCCGACATTCTGCTCCTCGTGCATGGGTCCAGTCTGCCGGAATCGGCGCCGGCCGCATCCCGGCAGATCCGTTTGTTGGACATTTGCGGGGGTACGTGCGGCTCGCCGCGGGCCCGCGGAAAAAACGTCGCGGACAGTCACGGCCGTGATGTCCGGAATGACGTTTTCCGGTGCGGCGCGGTGTGCGATCCCCGGCTAGCCTGAGGGGATATAAACGGCTCGGCTTGCCAACGTTTCCGTGCAACCGGGCGGTCCACCTACGGGTCTATCACCTAACGGTGGCCACAGCAGGAAACGAGGAGGCCAGTTGACCAGGCACCGCACGTTCGAGGAGCTCGGGGCCCCACTCCCCAGCCCGGAGTTCCGCGCCGCGACCGATGCGATCGTCGCCAACATCGAGCAGGTCATCGAGGGCAAGACCGCCACCGTGCGGCTCGCGCTCGCCGTGCTGCTCGCTGAGGGCCACCTCCTCATCGAAGACGTACCCGGCGTCGGCAAGACCAAGCTCGCCAAGGCCCTGGCGAAGTCGATCGACTGTTCGGTCCGGCGCATCCAGTTCACGCCCGACCTGCTGCCCAGCGACGTCACCGGCGTCAGCGTCTACAACCAGGAGACGCGCGACTTCGAGTTCAAGCCGGGCGCGGTGTTCGCCAACATCGTCGTCGGCGACGAGATCAACCGGGCCTCGCCGAAGACGCAGTCGGCGCTGCTGGAGAGCATGGAGGAGCGCCAGGTCACGGTCGACGGCGCGACCTACCCGCTGCAGGTCCCGTTCATGGTCATCGCCACGCAGAACCCGATCGAGATGGAAGGCACCTACCCGCTGCCGGAGGCGCAGCGCGACCGGTTCACCGCCCGGATCGCGATGGGCTACCCCGACATGGGTGCCGAGCTCGCGATGCTCGACGTGCACGGCCGCCACGACGCGCTCGACGACATCCTGCCCGTCTCCGACGCCACCCAGGTCCGCCGCATGATCGCCACCGTCCGTGACGTACACGTCGCCGACGCGGTGAAGCAGTATGCGGTCAACATCGTCACCGCCACCCGCGAGTCCGGCGAGCTGCGTCTGGGCTCGTCGCCCCGCGCGACGCTCCAGCTGCTGCGCACGGCCCGCGCCGTCGCCGCCCTCGAAGGGCGCGAGTTCGTGCTCCCCGACGACCTGCAGGCCCTGGCCGTGCCGGTCCTCGCGCACCGGGTCATCCCGACCGCCGAGGCGCAGCTGTCCCGCCGCACCACCGACGCGATCATCGCCGAGCTCGTCCACCGGCTGCCGCTGCCCTCGGACCGGCAGCCGCGCTCGCCGTATGACACCCGACCGGCCGACCGCACCCAGCCGCGCGGGCAACAGTTCGGGGGTCGCTGAGCATGCGGGAGGCGCTGCGGGGGCTCACCACCCGGGGCCGTAGCTTCCTGGCCGCCGCCGCAGCGGCCCTCATCGCGTCGCTGATCCTGGGCGAGCGCGACCTGCTCCGGGTGGCGGTGCTGCTCGCGGCGCTGCCGCTGCTGTCCGCCGCGTATGTGGGCCGCACCCGGTACCGGCTGTCCTGCAGCCGCACCCTGGACCCGCACCGGGTGCAGGTCGGCGCCAGCGCGCGGGTGATCCTCCGCCTGCAGAACCTGTCCCGCCTGCCCACCGGCACGATGCTGCTCGAGGACCGGCTGCCGTATGCGCTCGGCAGCCGGCCGCGGCTGGTGCTGGAGAAGCTGGGCGCGCACCAGGCGAGCTCCGTGGCCTACACGGTGCGCGCCGACGTCCGCGGCCGGTATGAGGTCGGCCCCCTGGTCGTGCGGCTCACCGACCCGTTCGGGCTGTGCGAGCTGACCAGGGCGTTCCCGTCGGTCGACCGGCTCACCGTCATCCCGCAGGTCGTGCCGCTGCCGTCGGTGCGCCTCGCCGGCGAGTTCGCCGGCTCCGGGGAGAGCCGGGCCCGGTCGGTGGCCGTGCACGGCGAGGACGACGCCGCGACCCGCGAGTACCGCTACGGCGACGACCTGCGCCGGGTCCACTGGCGCTCCACCGCCCGGACCGGCGAGCTCATGGTCCGCCGCGAGGAGCAGCCGTGGGAGAGCCGGGCGACGGTCGTGCTCGACACGCGCTCCACCGCCCACCGCGGCGAGGGACCGACCGCCAGCTTCGAGTGGGCGGTGTCCGCCGCGGCCAGCGTCGCGGTGCACCTGCGCCACGCGGGCTACAAGATGCGCCTGGTCACCGACGCCGGGGTCGACGTCGACGCGACCGAGATCGACGGCGACGGTCCCCTGCTGGATCAGCTGGCCGACGTACGGCTGGCGCAGCGCGGCGACATCGGCACGCTCATCGAGCGGGTCCGGCGGCGCAGCGACGGCGGGCTGATCATCGGCATCTTCGGGCTCCTGTCGTCGGCGGAGGCCGAGCTCCTGGCCGGGTTCCGGTCCAACAACGCGACCTGCGTCGCCCTGTTCATCGACTCCTCGACGTGGCTCAACCTGCCGACGGCGGCCCGCGAGGAGGCCGACAAGGCCCACGGCGTCGCCTCCCTCGCGCTGCTGCGCAGCGGGTGGCGGGTCGTCGAGGTGCCGCACGGTGCGAAACTGCCGGCACTGTGGCCACAAGCGGGACGGGGGTCGCAGGGCTTCGCCTGGCGGGCCGCGTCGGCCGAGAGCGTCGCCGGAGGCGTGCGGTGAACCAGCGCAAGCACCTGACCCTGATCGCGGCGGGGTCCGCCTACCTGTCGGCGCTGCCGCTGTTCAACGTCTTCGAGGAGATCACCTGGGCGGTCCGGGCGTTCCTCGTCGTGGCCGCCATGTGCGGCGTGGCGGTGCTGGTCCGCAGCCTGCGGGCGCCGACGTGGGCGCCGAGCGCCGCGATGGCGGTCGCCGCGCTGTTCGGGCTGACCTGGCTCTACCCGAGCTCCACGGAGTACATCGGGATCATCCCCTCCCCCGGCACGCTCAAGCACTTCGGCCAGCTGCTGAGCACCGCGTCGACCGAGATGAGCGAGTTCGCGACGCCGGTCGGTGACCGGCCCGGCTTCCTGTTCCTGGCCACGCTCGGCGTAGCGGTCGTCGCCCTCGTCGTCGACCTGTTCGCCGTCGTGCTGCGCCGCCCCGCCCTCGCCGGCCTGCCGATGCTCGCGATCTACTCGGTGCCGGTCACCGTCACCGCCGAGAGCACCAGCTGGCTGCCGTTCGCGCTCGGCGCCGTCGGGTTCCTGTGGCTGCTGGTCACCGACAACGTCGACCGGGTCCGCCGCTTCGGCCGCCGCTTCACCGGCGACGGCCGCGACGTCGACCTGTGGGAGCCCTCGCCGCTCGCCGCCGCCGGCCAGCGCCTCGGCGCGGTCGGTGTGATCGCGGCCGTGCTGCTGCCGCTCGTGCCGTTCGCGATGCCCGCCGGCGTGATCGACTCGATCGGCGCCGGCGCGGGTGGCGGCGGCGGGATCGGCCCCGGCGGCAAGAACGGCAAGCAGGTCAGCATGTTCGCCCTGCTCTCCGGCCAGCTCAACCGGGACAAGTCCTTCGACATGGTCAAGGTGACCAACGTCAGCAACGACCCCAACCCGTACTACCTGCGCTTCAACGTGCTCGAGGAGCTCACCAGCAAGGGCTTCAACGCCAAGCCGATCACCGGCGGCAAGAGCGTCAGCGCCGGCCTGGCCGCCCCCGGCTGGAACGGGTCCGTGAAGACCACCACCCACAAGGCCAGCATCGAGGTCACCAACGAGCTGGCGATCTACTTCCTGCCGATCTACACCTGGCCGACGAAGCTGGAGAAGATCGACAACAACTGGTCCTTCGACCCGAACACCGCCGTCGTGTACTCCAGCAAGCAGACGACGGCGAAGAAGAAGTACACCGTCGAGTACACCCGCCCCGAGATCAGCCCCGACGACCTGCGCAAGGCCGCGCCGATCAAGGAGAACGACCCGGCGGTGCACGGCACCCTGACCGTCCCGGCCAACAACACCGTCAAGGACAAGGTCGCCGAGCTCACCAAGGGCAAGACCACGGAGTACGACAAGGTCAAGGCGATCTACGAGTACTTCTCGCAGGCCAACGGCTTCGTCTACGACACGAGCACCGGCTCGGACACCAGCGGCTCGGCCATCGCCGACTTCCTCAAGAACAAGCGCGGCTACTGCGCCCAGTACGCGGCCGCCTTCGGCTGGCTCCTGCGCGAGGCGAAGATCCCGTCCCGGGTCGCCTTCGGCTTCGCCCGCGGCGGCACCCGCCAGGGCCAGACCATGACGCTCACCAACTTCAACCTGCACGCGTGGACCGAGGTGTACTTCCCGGGCTACGGCTGGCTGCCCTTCGACGCCACGCCCCCGCAGGCGATCGGCGGGTCGGTCTCCACGTCGTACCTGCCCAACGCCGCCAGCGAGCAGATCGACCCGGCCGACGAGAACCTCCGCAACCGCCCCGGCGGCGCCCCGAGCAGCAGCGCCGAGGCCGCCCCCGCCGGCGACAGCGGCAACAACCCCGGCAACGTCGGCGGCGTCGGCCCCGACACGCAGGACGCCACGCTGGTCTCGGTGCTCGCCGTCGGCGGCGCCTGGCTCCTGGGCAGCCTGCTCGTCGTGGCGCTGCTCCTGTCCCCGGCCCTCGTCCGCAACCGCACCCGCCGCACCCGCCTGACGGCCGCGGCCGCGACCAAGGACGTGTCGGGCGGCCCGCCCCCCGAAGGCGCCCCACCGGGCGTCATGGTCCTGCTCGCCGACGACGGCGAGGCCCGCTCCCAGGCCCACCACGCCTGGGACGAGCTGGTCGACACGATGGTCGACTACAACGTCCTCGTCGACGACGCCGAAACCCCCCGCGCCACGGTCAACCGCCTCGTCACGAAGGAACGCCTCCGCGACCAGGCCGAGCAGGGCGTCCGCCTCCTGAGCACCGTGGAGGAGCACGCCCGCTACGCCCGAACCCCCCTGACCGGCGGCCAGCTCCGCTCAGCCGTCGACGACGTCAGGACCGCGTTCGCCGCCCGCGCCACCCGCAAGACCCGCATCCTGGCAGTCCTCCTGCCCCCGTCGGTCCTGCGCCGCTGGCGCGCCGCCACCACCCAACGCTCCAGCAACGCCACCCTGGCTCTCGGCCTAGCCTGGGACAAACTCATGCGCGCCATCAGCGTCCGCCGCTTCGTAGCCCGCCGCGCCGACCGCTGACCCACCCTCACCCACCAGGCGCCCCGGACCCTCACCCGTCCGGGGCGCCTCTCTCACCCCCGGCCACAGCGCCGGGGACGGGACAGCCCCGCCCCTGGCGACAACCCCAGCCCAGACGACAGCCCCGGCCCAGGCAACACCCCTTGCGACAGCGACGAGACAGCCCCGGCAACAGCCACGGCCCAGGCGACAGCCACAGCAACGGGGACCGGGACGGGGAGAGCCCGCTACAGCCACGGCGACGGGAACAGCCCCTGCAACAGCCTCAGCCCAGGCTAGCCTCGGCCCAGCCAGGCCAGGGCGACCTGCGTCCGGGTCGCGCCGAGGCCACGGCGACGGGCACGGGACAGCGACGGCCTAGGCGACAGCCCCTGGCCTAGGCGACAGCGGCGGCCAGCTGACAGCCCAGGGGACGGGCACGGGACAGCCTCGGCGACAGCGACGGCCCAGGCGATAACCACGGCCCAGGCGACAGCCACAGCAACGGAGACCGGCACGGGGAGACCCCCGCGACAGCCACGGCCCCCGGCGACAGGGACAGCCCCCGGCGATTGCCACAGCGACGGGGACGGGGAGAGCCCGCGACAGCGACGGCGACGGCGACGGCGACAGGGACAGCCCCGGCAACAGCCACAACCCAGGCAAAGCCTCAGCCCAGGCCACGGCGACAGGGACAGCCAGGGCCCCGCAACAGCCGCACCTAGGCAGCCACGGGGGACGGCGACAGCCACTGCTCAGGTCATGTCCAGAGCGAGAGCGCCCACCGCGACCACGCCCGCGCGCCGGCACCATTGCCCCTGCCGTCACCCCTGATCAACTTCCTGCACTGGCACGGACAGCGACCGTCATGACCTAGTCCCCCCGCGACCGCACCGGCAGGACACCCACCGACACGATGATCCAAGGCCAGATCCGGTCACCCCGACAGCCAGAACCGTCCTTCGATCAACCCACCAACGCCACCCTCACCGCCGCAGCACCCCTCGACACAGCGATCAGAGGACACAACCAGCCACGCCAGCACCCCGGCGCCGTCCTCTGATCAACCCACCCCGCAACGACCAGCAACGCGAGCGCCGCACTCAACGGCTGCTCACCCTCAACCCGGCAGCCGGCGCGAAGCCATCGTCCGCGGCCCACCGTGCCAACTGCCCCCACCCGAACGCCACCGACACACCCCGGCCAACACCAGGCACGCCGAACCAACCCCGCGGCGAACCACCCCACGACCGGACTAACCCGCGGCTGAGACAACGCGCCTGGCCAGACCGCGGCACGGGATGACCTGCGCCGTGCTGGTCCCGCGGTGAGATGCCCCGGGGTCGATTGCCTGGGGCGGAGTGGCTCTGGGCGGGTCGCCCCGGGGTGAGCTGGCGGGGAGGGTGACCTGAAGGGTGAGCCGCAGCGCAGGCACGGCGCAGACCAGGAACGACGCAGGCCAGATGCGACGCAGGCCGGGCAGGACTCCACACCAGGCACGACCCCAGACCAGGCGCGACGCGGACGAGACCAGGCGCGACGCAGCGCAGGACGAGAGGCAGCACGAGGCGCGAGGCAAGGCGCGGCGCGTCACGAGGCACGACTTGAGGCCCGGGGCGGCGAGGCGCGAGGCCCGGGGCGGCGCGGGGCGGGGCGGTCAGGGGCGAGACAGCCCGCCCCGCGGTGCCGGGGCGGGCTGGGCAGGGTGTGGGGCGGGGCGGTCGACGGAGGAGTTCCGTGGGCTGGGCAGACGGGCAGGCGCGTCGACGAGGAACCGTGTCGACGCGCCCTGCCTGGCCCGGGTGGGTCAGGCGTCGCCTTCAGGGCGGCGGCGCCAGCGCTCTTCCAGGCGGTCGACCAGGCCGCCCCTGCGCTGCCGGGTGCGGCGTGTGGCGGTGCCGCCGACGGCGTGCAGGTCGGTGCTCTGTCCGCGGCGGTACGCCTGGACGCCGAAGACGAGGGCGCCCAGCATGACGACGAAGCCGCCGACGCCGAGGGGTGGGATTGAGATGGCGACGCCATAGACCAGTAGCGCCATGCCGGCGAGTAGGAGCACCGCGGCGGCGATCATCCGACGCTTGGCATGGAACCGCGGGTCGGTGGCTCGCACCGCCGAGGCAAACTTGGGGTCCTCGGCTAGCGACCGCTCGATCTGCTCGAACAGCCGCTGCTCGTGTTCCGAGAGCGGCACGGCACTCCTCCCCGGTCGCGAAGGTCGACCCTGATGGACCGACAGTCCGGCACAGCCCGTCGGGCTGCGTACTGGCAAGTTTACGAGGGGCTCACCGGGTCGGAAAGCGGGACGATGGTCCGGCCGTGCCGATTTTCCGTCGAGTCGTGCTCTATCTGCCCCCATTGTGGCGTGTCGGCGGTCCGGAAGGTGGGTCGGGGGCGGGTGCGGCGCCGTTGCCGTCGCCGCGGAGGCCGTCGCCGCGCAGGAGACTGGCGGGCTTGACGAGGCCCGCGCCGAAGCGGGCGGCGACCGCGTCGGCGGCGCGTTCGGCGTCGCGCCAGCCGTGGTCGCGCTCACCGAGCGTCATCTGGCGTGGCGCTCCGTCAGCGGAGGTGAGGCTCTCGACGCGGACGCCGATGAGGCGGATGCGCTCGCCAGGGCGGGCGGAGGTGAACAGGGCCCACGATATCTCGAAGATCTCCCGGGCGACGTCGGTCGGGACGTCTACGGTGCGTGACCGGCTGAGCGTCTGGAAGTCGGCGAGCCTGATCTTGACCGCGATGGTGCGGCCGGCCTGGTCGGCGTGGCGGAGGCGCTGGGCGACCTTGTTGGACAGGGCGAGCATCGTGCGTCGGATGATTGACAGGTCGCTGACGTCGACGTCGAACGTGGTCTCGGCGCCGATCGACTTCTCCACGTGGTCGGGAATCACCCGTCGGGGGTCACGCGCCCACGACAATTCGTGCAGATGGTGGGCGGCGGCGTCACCGACGGCGGCGCGGAGCATGCCGAGCGGGGCGGCGGCGAGGTCGCCGACGGTCTTCAGGCCGAGCCGCTGGAGGGTCTCGGCGGTCCGGTCGCCGACGCCCCACAGGGCGCTGACGGGCAGCGGGTGCAGATACCGCAGGGCCAGGGCGGCCGGGACGACGGCCATGCCGTCGGGCTTGGCGCGGGTCGAGCCGAGCTTCGCCATGAACTTCGTCGAGGCCACCCCGACGGAGCAGGTCAGCCGCTGCTCGGTGGCGACCCGGCGGCGGATCAGGGCGGCGATCTCGGCGGGCCGGCCGAGCAGCTTGCGGGCGCCGGCGACGTCGAGGAACGCCTCGTCGAGCGACAGCGGCTCGACCAGCGGCGTCACGTCGCGGAAGATCGCCATGACGGCGCGGGACGCCTCCGTGTAGGCGGCGAAGTCGGGCGGCAGGAAGACGGCGTGCGGGCAGAGCCGCTGCGCCCTGCTGCCGGGCATGGCGCTGCGCACCCCGAACCGGCGGGCCTCATAGCTGGCGGCGGACACGACGCCGCGCGGGCCCGCGCCGCCGACGATGACGGCCTTGCCGCGCAGCTCCGGGCGGCGGCGGATCTCGACCGACGCGTAGAACGCGTCCATGTCGACGTGCAGCACCGTGCAGCCGGTGTCGTCGGCGTCGGGTCCGAACTCCCCCGCACCCGAACCGTCCCTCGGCACCACCTGACTCCGCCCCATGCCCGCACTCTAACCAGACCCCCCGACAAAAAACGGCAAGCGAGACCCGGCAAGAAACGGCAAGCCAGACCCCGGCAGACAAGCGGCAGCGTTTGACGGGAAGTTAGGATTGCCTTACCTTCCTGAGATGCCCCTACTCGCGCTGACGTCGCCGCTGGCGCCCGTCGTCGCGGCCGTGGAAGGGCTCAGGCTGCAGCATCCGGACCTCGTCCGCTGCGTCGCCCGGGGGTTGATGACCAGCGGCGGCGACGGCTGGCGCCCCGGCACGGACCGGTGCGCCCTCGCCGTGCTCCTGGTCGCGGGCTGGACCGGGGCGCGCAGGGTGCCGCTGCCGGCCTGCGGCGAGACGTTCCTCAACCAGGCCGGCCAGCTCGGGATCCGCCGGGCACGGGTGGCGGTCCTCCAGGACGACCCCGTCGCGGGAGCACCCGGCGTGGTGGTCGCCGCGTCGAGGCACGAGCTGCTCCAGATCGTCCTGGAGCACGCGGTCGACGCGGGTCCGGAGCTGCGCAGCACACTCCGGAAGCTGAAGGCCTAGCTGCGCACCACCAGCAGCGGGATCTGCATCTCCGCCGCCGTGCTCGACCCGTGGAACGCCACCATCTTCGTATACCGCAGCGGCTCGTGCTCCGTCGCCATGATCGCCCACCGCTCGTGGCAGATGACGACGACGTCGCCGATGCGGGCGAGGTGCTGCTGCGGGATCGGCCCGAACCAGCCTCCCGCGACCGCCTCGGCGCGGCTGAGCACGGTGGCCCGGTCCCCGAGGACCCCCCGCCAGGTGGCGATGACGTCGTCGTGCGCGCCGGGGACGGCGTGCAGATACCGCACCCGCGGCTCACCCGCGACGACCGCGACGCCGGTCCGCAGCCGGGCGTCCTGGTCGAGGTCGAGGCGCCGGTCGGCGGGGATGTCGACCTGCCCGTGGTCGGCGGTCACGACGAGCGCCGAGTTGGGCGGCAGCCCGTCGACGAGGCGGGTGAGGAGCCGGTCGGCGTCGGCGACGGCCGTCCGCCACTCGCCGGTCCCGATGCCGAAGTCGTGCCCGGCGCGGTCGACGTCGGGCAGGTACCCGTACACGAGGCGGGAGGACCGCAACGCGAACAGCATCGAGGCCGCGACCTCGTCATAGGCGATCCCGGCGCCGAACCGGGCCCCGCGGTAGGCGGACACGGACAGGCCGGTCCGCTCGAACTTCGGGTTGCTGACGACGGTGGGGGCGAGCCCCGCGTTGCCGGCCCGGGTGAACGCGGTCGGCAGCGGCTGCCACTGCGCGGGGTCGGGCTGGTCCTCCCAGTGCAGGTGGTTGACGAGCTTGTCGGTGCCGGGCTGGTTGAGCACGATGCCGACGATGCCGTGGGCGCCGGGCGGGGCGCCGGTGCCGAGGGTGACGAGGCTGACCGGGGTCGTCGACGGGAACCCGGCGGTGATCGAGCGGGCGGTGCCGAGCCGGCCGCCGAGGAAGTCGGTGATCGTCGGCGCGTGGGGCGCGGCGACGCCGAGCTGGTGCCAGCCGAGCCCGTCGAGGAGCAGCACGGCGACCCGGTCGACGCCGGCGAGGGCGGCGCCGAGGCCGAGGGCGTCCCGCTCATACGGCATCCCGAGGACGCTCAGCACGCTGGGCATGACCTCCGCGAGGCTCGCCTGCCCGTAGCGGGGTGCGACGGGGTCGAGCGGGCCCATCAGTGTCTCCTGCAGAGCAGGTGCAGCTGGGTGGCGATGTCCCGGTAGGGCGGGGTGCCGGCGAGGGCCAGCTCGAACGCCTGCAGCGCCTCCGGCTCGCTCTCCGCGACGCTGCCGGGCACCAGGTCGGCGATGATCCGGACGCCGTGGATCTGCTCGACCTCGAACCCGCCGCCGGTCAGCAGGGCCGTGGCGGTGCCGACGTCATAGCGCCGGCTGAGCCGGTCACGGGTGTCGCCGCGCCCGTCGGGGCTGGCGACGAGCAGCGACGCGGCGGCGAGGTGCCCGCCGATCGCCCTGGCGAGGACGGCGGCGGCCCGGTTGGCGACGACGACGCTGGCGGCGCCGCCGGGGCGCAGGGTCGCGGCGAGCGCGGTGACGACCTTGTGCGGGTCGTCGACCACCTCGAGCATGCTGTGGCACAGCACGAGGTCGACGCTGCCGGGCGGGACGAGGTCGGCGAGGCCGTCGCCGTCGCCCTGCACGGCGGTGATCCGGTCGGCGACGCCGGCCTCGTCGGCCCGCCTGGTGAGCGCGGCGAGGGCGTCGGGGCTGGGGTCGACGACGGTGACGGCGTGCCCGGCGCGGGCCAGCGGCACGGCGAACCCACCGGTGCCGCCGCCGACGTCGAGGGCGGTCAGGGGGTGGTCGGCCGCGGCGATCTCGCGTCGCAGGACCTGCCAGACCACCGCGGTGCGTGGCGACGCCACTGAGGACTCCACCCCCCGACCTTAATACCCACCTACGACACAACCGGCAGGTATACCTGCCCGCCCGACGCGACGAACTCCTCGGACTTCGCCTGCATCTCCAGCGACAACGACTGGCTGATCTTCATGGAACAGAACTTCGGGCCGCACATCGAGCAGAAGTGCGCCGTCTTCGCCGCCGACGCCGGGAGCGTCTCGTCGTGGTACGAGCGCGCCGTGTCCGGGTCCATCGCCAGGTTGAACTGGTCCTCCCAGCGGAACTCGAACCGCGCCTTGGACAGCGCGTCGTCCCACGCCTGCGCGCCGGGGTGGCCCTTGGCGAGGTCGGCGGCGTGCGCCGCGATCTTGTACGCGATGACGCCGGCCTTGACGTCGTCGCGGTTCGGCAGCCCGAGGTGCTCCTTCGGCGTGACGTAGCAGAGCATCGCCGTGCCGTACATGGCGATCATGGCGGCGCCGATCGCGCTGGTGATGTGGTCGTACGCGGGCGCGACGTCGGTGGTGAGCGGTCCGAGCGTGTAGAACGGCGCCTCGTGGCACCACTCCATCTGCAGGTCCACGTTCTCCTTGATCTTGTGCATGGGCACGTGGCCGGGGCCCTCGATCATGACCTGCACGTCGTGCCCCCACGCCACCTTCGTCAGCTCGCCCAGCGTGCGCAGCTCCGCGAGCTGCGCCTCGTCGTTCGCGTCGGCGATCGAGCCGGGGCGGAGCCCGTCACCGAGGGAGAAGGCGACGTCGTACCGGGCGAAGATCTCACACAGCTCGGCGAAGTGCGTGTACAGGAAGTTCTCCTCGTGCCGCGCCAGGCACCAGGCGGCCATGATCGAACCGCCGCGGGAGACGATGCCCGTCACCCGGCCGACGGTCATCGGCACGTACCGCAGCAGCACCCCGGCATGCACGGTCATGTAGTCGACGCCCTGCTCCGCCTGCTCGATGACGGTGTCGCGGTACGCCTCCCAGGTCAGCTTGAGCGGGTCGCCGCCGACCTTCTCCAGGGCCTGGTAGATCGGCACGGTCCCGATCGGCACCGGCGAGTTGCGCACGATCGCCTCGCGGGTGGCGTGGATGTGCTTGCCGGTGGACAGGTCCATGACCGTGTCCGCGCCCCACTTCGTCGCCCAGGTGAGCTTCGCGACCTCCTCCTCGACGCCGGAGGAGACCGCGGACGTGCCGATGTTGGCGTTGACCTTCACCAGGAAGCGGCTGCCGATGACCATCGGCTCGCTCTCCGGGTGGTTGACGTTGTTGGGCAGGATCGCCCGCCCGGCCGCGATCTCGTCGCGCACCAGCGACGGGTCGACGCCCTCGCGGATCGCCGCGAACTCCATCTCCGGCGTGATGATCCCCTGCCGCGCGTAGTACAGCTGCGTCCGCTCTCCCCCATGATCGCCGCTGCGGGCCGCGATCCACGGCGCGCGCAGCGGCGGGAGGCCGGCGGGCGGGTCGTTCAGCGGGCCGCTGGTGTCGTAGAGGCGCACCGGCGGGTTGCCGCCGCTCAGCTCGACCTCGGCGAACGGCACACGGATGTCGTCGCGGGACCCCTGGACGTGGACCTTGCGCTTCATGGCGCATCCTTTCGTGGGCTGTGGGCACGGCGAAGCGGGCACGCCATGAGGCGCACCTGTTCGCGTTTTCGGCAGATGTACTGAGCGAGCGGGCCGGACCAGAAGATCCGCGGGCCGGACCTGGTGGGTTACGGAAGCGGGCCGGAGAAGGGACCCCACGCGAGCGGACCGTGCCCGGCGCCGAGCCGCCAGCCGGACGAGGCGCTCAAGGCCGACTGCACGTACTGCTTCGCCCCGGCGAGCGCCTCGGCGAGAGGCTCCCCGAGCGCGAGCCGGGCCGCGGTCGCCGCCGCGAACGTGCACCCGGTGCCGTGGTTGTTCGCGGTGTCGACCCACGGCAGCGACAGCAGCTCGACGGTGCCGCCGACGCAGACGACGTCGACGGCGTCGCGGCTGCCGCGCAGGTGGCCGCCCTTCACCACGACACACTTCGGTCCGGTCGCGGCGAGGTCCTGGGCGGCCTTGATCGCGTCGTCGACGTCGGTGACGTCCCGGCCGAGCAGCACCGACGCCTCCCGCAGGTTGGGCGTGACGACGGCGGCGTGCGGGAAGAGCAGGTCGAGGTACGCGCGTTCGGCGTCCCGGGTGAAGAGCCGGTCCCCGGACGACGCGACGAGCACCGGGTCGACGACGAGGCCGGGCAGCCGCGGCGCGTACGACGCGACGAGGGCGACGGTCTCGGGTGTGGCGAGCATGCCGGTCTTGACGGCGGCGACGGGCAGGTCGGCGAGGACCGCGTCGAGCTGCGCCCCGACGAACCCGGGGTCGACGGCGGAGATCCCCCGCACGCCGACCGTGTTCTGCGCGGTGAGTGCGGTGATCACGCTGGTGCCGAAGACCCGGTGCGCGGCGAACGTCTTCAGGTCCGCCTGGATCCCCGCACCCCCACCGGAGTCGGACCCGGCGATGGTCAAGGCGACGGCCGGGTTCACGCCGTCACCTCCGCTGCGCTCCGGGCCGGTCACGCGGTCATCAGCTCCTTGACGAACCTCGCGGGGTCGTCGGCGCGCATGACGGCGCCCATGACGGCGACGCCCGCGGCTCCCTCGTCGAGGCAGTCCCGGACCCTGGCCGGCGAGTCGACGCCGCCCAGGGCGTACACCGGCAGCGGGACGACCAGCGCCATCCTGGCGAGCGCGGCCAGCCCCAGCGGGGGGCCGTAGCCGGGTTTGGACCGGGTCGGGAAGATCGGCGACAGGGTCGCGAACCCCACCTCCGCCTCGGCCGCGGCGAAGAGCTCCGCCTGGTCGTGGCACTTGCGGTACGCGGCCGTGTCCTCCGCCAGCACGAGCCGGCCCTTGACGCCGTCGAGCATGCCGCGGAGCCGGTCGGCGAGGTCGGCGCGGGCCCCCTCGGGCAGGTCCTGCTCGCCGAGGACGACCAGCCGCGCGCCGCCGTCGATCGCCCGGTTGACCACCTCGTCGAGCGGCCGGTGCGCCTGCCGGCGGTCGGTGAACAGCACCAGCCTCGTCACCATGGCAGTCCCCCCATCGGGCTCGAGGCGGTCGCGTACAGGCGGCGCGGGATCCTCCCGGCGGTGTGCGCGAGCCGGCCCGCCTCGACCGCGAGCCGCATCGCCTCCGCCATGCGCGCGGGGTGCTCGGCGCGGGTGACCGCGGTCGCGAGCAGCACCCCGTCGCAGCCGAGCTCCATGGCGAGGGCCGCGTCGGAGGCGGTGCCGATCCCGGCGTCGAGGATGACCGGCACGGCCACCTTCTGCCGGATGAGCGCGATGTTGTGCGGGTTGCGGATGCCGAGGCCGGAGCCGATGGGCGCGCCGAGCGGCATGACCGCGGCGCATCCGGCGTCGGCGAGGCGCTGGGCGAGGACCGGGTCGTCGGTGGTGTACGGCAGGACCGTGAACCCGTCCTCGACGAGCCGCTCCGCGGCGGTGACCAGCTCGACCGCGTCGGGCAGCAGCGTCTCCTCGTCGCCGATGACCTCCAGCTTGACCCACGCCGTGCCGAACGCCTCCCTGGCCAGGTGGGCGAGCTTCACCGCCTCGGTCGCCGTGTAGCAGCCGGCGGTGTTGGGCAGCACCCGGACGCCGCACCGTTCGACGACGTCGAGCAGCGACGGCGCGCCCGGGTCGAGCCTGCGCAGCGCGACCGTGACGAGCCCGGTGCCGCTGGCCCGGATCGCGGCCTCGAGCGCGGCGTGGCTGGTCGCCCCGCCGGTGCCGAGGATGAGCCGCGACGGCAGGTCCTCCCCGGCGATGCTGAGCTTCGCGCCGTTGGCACCACCGGTGCCGTTGCCGAGGTCAGCCACCTTGGACCGCCGTGAGGACGTCGATGGTGTCGCCGTCGACCGGCCTGGTCCCGGCCCAGTCGGCCCTCGGCACGACGGACCCGTTCAACGCGACGGCGACGCCCCGCGGGTCGGCGACCCCGGCGAGGCCACGGACGACGTCGGCGACGGTCGCGGTGTCGTCCACATCGGCGGCGACCGCGTTGACCACGAGCTGCATACGGCTCACTCCTGACTCCCTGCGCCGGCATGATCCGGATCAGGTTCGACGGTCGGGGGCTGACAGCCCCCCTCTCAGCCCGGTCATACCGGACTCCCGTGGGGTACGAGCTGACCATAACCCCGCCGCGGTCCTCAGGTAAAGCGGCCCACCCCGTACGCGCTGATGTCCACGTCCGTCGATCCCTTGGTGACCAGGTCGGCGACGGCGTGCGCGGTGACCGGCGCGAGGAGCACGCCGTGCCGGTAGTGCCCGCCCGCGACGTACACGTTGCCGGGCGGGTGCCCTTCGAGCCGGCCGAGGATCGGGGCGTTGTCCGGGGTCCCGGGGCGCAGGCCGGCGAGGGTCTCCGCGAGCGCCAGCTCGGCGACCCCCGGCAGCAGGTCCGCGGCCGGTCGCAGCAGGTCGAGCACCCCACCGGCGGTCACCGTCGTGTCGGCGCCGCGCTCCTCCTCCGTCGCCCCGACGACCAGCTCCCCGTCGGCGCGCGGCACCAGGTACACGTGCCGCCCCAGCGCGACGCCCCGCACGACGTGCGTGAGCAGCGGCTCGGCCCCCCGCAACCGGAGCAGCTGTCCCTTCACCGGCCGCACCGGCAGCCCGGTCAACCGCCCGATCCCGATCCCGTTCGCGACGATGATCACATCGTCCCGCAGGCTGGACAGGTCCTCGACGTCCCGCTCCACCCACGTCACCGGCAGCCGCTCCGACCGCAGCGCGGCGAGCAGCAGCCGCGGGTCGACCTGATGGTCGCCGGCCGCCTTCGCCCCGCCGCGCACCCGCGGGCTGAGCATCGGCTCCAGCTCCCGCAGCTCCCGCCCCCGCAGCGGCTCGACCGGCAGCCCCGCCCGCAGGTAGTAGTCGACGAGCCGCCGCACCTCGGTGAGGTCGTCGTCGGTGAGCGCGACGAGCAGCGTCCCCTCCGTCCGGTACCCCAGCGGCATCCCGGTCGCCGCGCTCAGCTCCGCCGCGAACCCGGGCCACCGCCGCATCGACTCGAGCATCAGGCCCTGCAGCGCCTCCTCCCCGAAGCTCGCCTCGGCCGCCGGCGCCAGCATCCCCGCCGCGACCCGGCCCGCCCCCCGCCGCGGGTCCCGGTCGTACACGGTGACCTGCTCCCCCCGCCGCGCCAGCTCCCACGCGACGCTGAGCCCGACGATCCCTCCCCCGACGATCCCGACCTTCACGCCACCCCTCCAGCCGGACCCTGCCCCGACGCCGCATGCCCATCGGCGTGGCCGGCGCCCAGCGAGCGCGACCGACCGCCTTCCCCAGACGGACGGAGGCCGTCACCTTCGAACGGGCGGGACCCGCCGCCTTCCCCGGATGAATCCAGACGCAAGCGCCCGGATTTATCCGGCATTTCGCTTTTGTCCGGTGCAGGGATGACGGTCGAAGTGGTCATGGAATCAGCTGCGGGAGCAGTCGCGCTATCGCCCGCTGAACTGGTCGCGGCCGGTCCGGACATGGAGACGGCAGACCCGGTCGCCGACCCGGCTGCGGGGGGTGCGCACACGGAGTCGGCAGTGGACGGAGCAGCAGTGGACGGAGAAACGGCGGAAGGGTCAGCGGCAGAAGAGGAGCGGCCGACCGAGGAAGCATCGCCCGCCGAGGAGGAGCCGGGAGCGGGGGGATCGCCGGCAGGAACACCGACTGCAGACGCAGCGGCCGGGGAAGGCGGTGCCGGGAGGGAGGCGGTTGACGGAGGGGCGGCGGCGAGGGCCGCGGCGAAGGCGGCGGCCGCCGCGGCCGGGTCGGGGGCGGTGCTCATCGCGCCGACCACGGCGACGGCATGGGCGCCCGCCGCGAACAAGGTCGCGGCGCGGGACGGGGTGACGCCGCCGATGGCGATGACCGGGACGTCGACGGCCTCGACGACGGCGCGCACGCCGGAAGGGCCGATGGCGGCGGGGAGGCCGGTCTTCGTGGTGGTCGAGTACGCGGGGCCCACGCCGAGGTAGGAGGCGCCGTCGGCGACCGCCTGGCGGGCCGAGACGGGGTTGCGGGCGGTCGCGCCGAGGATCGCGTGCGGGCCCAGGACGCGGCGGGCGGCGGACACGGGCAGGTCGTCGGCGCCGACGTGGGCGCCGTCGGCACCGGCGGCGAGGGCGATGTGCAGGCGGTCGTTGACGAGGCAGACGGCGCCCGCGGCGCGGCAGAGGGCGACGACGCGCAGGGTCAGCTCGTACGCCTCACGGTCGGTGACGCCGTCCTCGGGGCGGACCTGGACGACGGTGAAGCCGGCGGCGAGCGCGTGCCCGACGACGCCGAGGACGTCGCGGCCGGGCCGGGTATCGGTGATGAGATGAAGTCGTCCTAGCACCGCGATAGTTTTTCAGACATGAAGCAGGTGCGACTTGGCCGGACCGGGCTGAAGGTCTCCGAGATCTGTCTCGGCATGATGAGCTACGGCGATCCCGCGTGGCGTGACTGGGTGCTCGACGAGGAGGCCGCGGACCCGTTCGTGCGGCGTGCCGTCGAGGCCGGGATCACGTTCTTCGACACCGCCGACGTCTACTCCCTCGGCGCCAGCGAGACCGTGACGGGGCGGCTGCTGGCGAAGTACTTCCCGCGCCGCGACGACTACGTGCTGGCCACCAAGGTGTACAGCGTGATGAGCGACCGGCCCAACGACTCCGGGCTGTCGCGCAAGCACATCCTCGCCGGCATCGACAACTCGCTGCGGCGGCTCGGCGTCGACCACGTCGACCTGTACCAGATCCACCGCTTCGACCCGGAGACCCCGGTCGAGGAGACCATGGCGGCGCTGCACGACGTCGTGCGGTCGGGGAAGGCCCGGTACATCGGCGCTTCCAGCATGTACGCGTGGCAGTTCGCGAAGATGCAGCACACGGCCCGGGCCAACGGCTGGACGGAGTTCGTGTCGATGCAGAACCACTACAACCTCGTCTACCGCGAGGAGGAGCGGGAGATGCTGCCGCTCTGCGCCGACCAGGGCATCGGCGTCATCCCGTGGAGCCCCCTGGCCAGGGGCATGCTGGCCGGCAACCGCGGGCGCGGCGACGAGCGGCGCACGACGAGGGCGGCGAGCGACGCGTTCAGCTCCATGTACACCGACGACGACTTCGCCGTCGTGGACGTCAACGCGGAGGTGGCCGGCGAGCGCGGGGTCGCCCCGGCGCAGGTGGCGCTCGCGTGGCTGCTGTCCAGGCCGGTCGTCACGGCGCCGATCGTGGGCGCGACGAAGCTGTCGCACCTGGAGGACGCGATCGCCGCGACCGGGCTGACCCTGGACGAGAAGGAGATCGAGCGCCTCGAGGCGCCGTACGCGCCGCACCCCGTCCTGGGCCACTGAACGGGTCACCGAAACGGCGAAAGGCCGGCCCGGGAGGGCCGGCCTTTCGCGGTGGAACTCAGTTGGAGGCGACACCGAGCGCGGCGCTGCCGCCGTCGGTGTGCAGCTCGGTGCCCGAGGCGAACGTGCTGTCGAGGCGGGCCTGCAGGGCGTCGAGCTGGTCGTACTCCGACGCCGACGAGTGCTCCGAACCCTCCGCGGCGAACACGTGGTCCGCGTTGGCCTCGTTGTGGTCGTACGAGGTGAAGTCCGACTCCTCGTACTGCGCACCCGACGGGTCCGTGAACGACACGTGGTGACCCTGGTCGAACGACGTCGACTCGGCCGACGCGGAGTCCTGCTCGTACACGCCGAAGTTCGAGTCGTAGTTGTTGTCAGCCGCGTGCACCTGGTGCAACTGGTCCAGCGACTCGTGGTCCGCACCGGCCTCCACGTGACCGTAGTCGGTGCCGCCGTCGTAGCCGTGGTCGCCGTTGTCGCCGCTGTCCCACTCGCTCATGTCATCCCCCAGCTCACTGATGTCCGTGTTGCCTTGCTGTCACCCAAGACGTTAGGCGTTCTCGGAAAGCATTGAATCCCCGAAACGTGCCACCGCCCAGCACAGTGCCAGGTAGGCGACAGTCCCAGCCCGGGGCGGGCGCTCCGGGGCCGCCGGATTACGCTGTCGGCCGTGATCGGGCCTCTGGCAGTCGCCGTGTACGTGCTGTCGCTCGCCCTCGCCGCCTGGGCGTTCGCCGAGTTCTTCCGGCACCGCGAGCCGACCCGCCCGCTGTTCCAGGGGCTGGGCGTCGTCGGGCTGCTCGTGCTGGCGCAGGTCGTCGCGCTCGGCATCGGGCTCGCCCGCGGGCACGGCCCCGAGGAGGGCGGCGAGGTCGTCACCCTCGTCGGGTACATGCTGACGGCGGTGCTCCTGCCGCCCGCCGGCGCCGTCCTCGCCAGGATGGAGCCGACCCGCTGGGGTTCCCTGCTCATCGGCAGCGCCGCCGTCATCGTGCCGGTGCTCATCCTGCGACTCGGACAGATCTGGAATGGCTGAGGACACCATCCACAAGGGCCCCGGCCGGGTCCTCGTCGCGATCTACGGCGTGTTCGCGCTCGCCGCGTCCGCCCGCGCCAGCGTGCAGATCGCGACGAAGTTCGGCGACGCGCCCCTCGCGTACACGCTGTCGGCGCTCGCCGCGGCCGTCTACATCGTCGCGACCGTCGCCCTGGCCCGCGGCGCCCGCCGGGTCGCGCTCGCCGCCTGCGCGTTCGAGCTGCTCGGCGTCCTCGCCGTCGGCACGCTCAGCGTGGTGGACGGCGCGGCGTTCCCGGACGCCACCGTCTGGTCCGACTACGGCCAGGGGTACGGCTACGTCCCCCTCGTCCTGCCGATCGTCGGCCTGTGGTGGCTGCTGCGGACGAAAGCGGGCAAACCAGCCGCATGAACGTCACCGGAAGTCGCGGGACGCCGACCGGATCGGCAGGCTCAGCGCCGCCAGGTGGTCGGCCCGCAGGTTGAGCACGCCCTCGACCTTCTCGAGGACGCCGCGGACGACCATGGCGTTCGCGGTCCGGGCGACTCTCCGGTACCGCTGCCAGAGCCCCGGTGTGCAGGTGACGTTGAGCATCCCGGTCTCGTCCTCCAGGTTGATGAACGTGACCCCGGCCGCGGTCGCGGGGCGCTGACGGTGCGTGACGATCCCGCCGACGGAGACCCTGCGCCCGTGCTCGACGGTGTGCAGCCGCTCCACGGAGTGCGCGCCGATCCGGTCGAGGTAGTCGCGCGCGAACTGCGCCGGGTGCGCGTCCGGCGCCAGGCCGGTCGCCCACACGTCGGCGATCATGCGCTCCACGGCGTCCATCCCGGGCAGCATCGGCGCCTCGAGACCGCCGGTCGTGCCGGGCAGCCGCCCTTCCGTCTCCCGCGCGGCCGCGCCCGCCGCCCACAGCGCCTCCCGCCGGCTGAGGCCGAGCCCGGCGAACGCGTCCGCGGTGGCGAGGGCCTCCAGGTGCGGGGTGGTGAGCCCGGCCCGCCGGGCGAGGTCGCTCATCGACGTGAACGGCCCGCCGCCGGCGCGTTCCGCCTCGATCCGTTCGGCGACGGCGGTGCCGAGGGACCGGACCGCGGACAGCCCGAGCCGCATGACCGGCCCGCCCCGCCCCCAGCCGGCGGGCCCGGCCACGAGGTCCTCCGACGGCAGGGGCGCCTCCAGGGTGGCGTGGGCGTCGCTGAGGTTGACGTCGGGGCGGCGGACGGTGACGCCGTGCCGGCGGGCGTCGTCGACGAGCGACTGCGGCGAGTAGAACCCCATCGGCTGCGCGTTGAGCAGCGCCGCACAGAACGCCGCGGGGTGGTAGCGCTTCAGCCAGGCGCTCGCGTACACGAGATAGGCGAAGCTCATCGCGTGGCTTTCCGGGAAACCGTAGTTCGCGAACGCCGACAGCTTGTCGAACAGCTCGTCGGCGAGCGGGCCGGCGATCCCGTTGCGGGCCATTCCTTCGTACAGGCGCTGACGGATGCGACGCATGCGTTCCATCGACCGTTTCGACCCCATGGCGCGGCGCAGCTCGTCGGATTCCGCGGGGGTGAACCCGGCGACGTCGATCGCCATCTGCATCAGCTGTTCCTGGAAGAGCGGCACGCCGAGGGTCTTGCGCAGCGACGGTTCCAGCAGCGGATGCGGATAGGTGACCTGCTCCTGTTTGTTCTTGCGGCGGATGTACGGGTGGACCGAGCCGCCCTGGATCGGGCCGGGACGGATCAGCGCGACCTCGACGACCAGGTCGTAGAACTCGCGGGGTTTGAGCCGTGGCAGGGTCGCCATCTGCGCGCGGCTCTCCACCTGGAACACCCCGACGGAGTCGGCCCGGCACAGCATGTCGTAGACCTCGGGGTCGTCCAGCGGCATGAGGGAGATGTCGAGCTCGCCGCCGATCATCTCGAACGCGTAGCGCAGCGCCGACAGCATGCCGAGGCCGAGCAGGTCGAACTTGACGAGCCCGGCGGCCGCGCAGTCGTCCTTGTCCCATTGCAGGACGGTGCGGCCCTCCATCCTCGCGTGTTCGACGGGGCACACCTCGATGACGGGCCGGTCGCAGATGACCATGCCGCCGGAGTGGATGCCGAGGTGCCGCGGGAAGGTCTGCAGCTCGTTGGCGTAGTCGAGGACCGGCGGCGGGATGTCGTCGACGTCGGCGGTGCTCACGTCGCCCCACCGTTCGACCTGCCGGCTCCACGCGTCCTGCTGCCCCGGCGAGTGCCCGAACGCTTTCGCCATGTCCCGGACCGCGGATTTCGGCCGGTACGAGATGACGTTCGCGACCTGGGCGGTGTAGTGCCGGCCGTACTTCTCGTACACGTGCTGAATGACTTTCTCGCGCTGATCGGACTCGATGTCGATGTCGATGTCGGGTGGCCCGTCGCGTTCCGGGGACAGGAACCGTTCGAACAGCAGCCCCCATTTGACGGCGTCGACGTTGGTGATGCCGAGCGCGAAACAGACCGCCGAGTTCGCCGCGGATCCGCGGCCCTGGCAGTAGATGTTGTTCTCCTTGCAGAACGTGACGATGTCGTACACGACGAGGAAATAGCCGGGGAAGTTCAGCTCTTCGATCAGGGCCAGCTCGTGCTCCAGCTGCGCGTGCGCTTTCGCGTTGCCGTGGTAGCGGTCGGCGGCTTTCGTCATCGTCAGGTGCCGCAGCCAGTCCATCTCCGACATGCCGGGCCGCGGCACCGGGTAGTCCGGCAGCCGGGGCGCGACGAGCTGCAGGTCGAACGCGAGCTCCCGCCCGTACGCGGCGGCCCTGGCGACGGCGCCGGGCCAGGCCGCGAACCGGGCCGCCATCTCCGCGCCGCCGCGCAGGTGGGCGGTGCCGGCGGCGGGCAGCCAGCCGTCGATGTCGTCGAGGCTGCGCCGGGCGCGGACGGCGGCGAGCGCGGTCGCCAGCCGGCGGCGGCCCGGGGTCGCGTAGTGGACGTTGTTCGTCGCGACCGTCGGCAGGTTCCGCGCGGCGGCGAGGTCGGCGAGGGCGTCGTTGCGTTCGTCGTCGTCCGGTCCGCCGTGCGACGTCAGCTCCACCGCCACCGATCCGGTGCCGAACAGCGCTACCAGCCGGTCCAGTTCCCGCGCCGCTTGCTCCGGGCCGTGCTCCAGGAGCGCCGCCGGGACGTGGCCTTTCCGGCAGCCGGTGAGGACCAGCGCGTGGTCGCGGAGGGCCGCCGCGGTCTCCTCCAGGTCGTAGACCGGCCGGCCCTTCTCGCCGCCGCGGAAGTGGGCCTCGCTGATGGTGCGGGCGAGCCGCGCGTACCCCTGCGGGCCGCGCGCCAGGACGAGCAGGTGCCGGCCGAGCGGGTCGGGTTCGCCGTTCTGCGGGCCGGGCAGCCCCAGCGACAGCTCCGCGCCGAACACGGTCCGGATGTCGAGCTCCCTGGCCGCCTCCGCGAACCGGACGACGCCGTAGAAGCCGTCGTGGTCGGTGATCGCGACGGCTTCCAGGCCGAGCCGGGCCGCGGTCTCGGCGAGCTCCTCGGGGTGGCTGGCCCCGTCGAGGAAGCTGAAGTTGGTGTGGCAGTGCAGCTCGGCGTACGGGACCGCGTCGGTGGGCCGTTCCAGCGGGGGCGCCGTGTACGCCTCGCGTTTGCGGGTCCACGCCGGCGAGTCCCCGCCGTCGCCGTCGTCGGCGGCGAGGACGTCGGGGTGGTACTCGCCCTTCCTGCCCGTCAGTCTCCGTTCGAACTCCCGCCAGGGGATGTCGGGGTTGCTGAATCCCATCAGTCGTAGAGTCCTTCCACGTGCCAGGCGCCGTCCTCGAGGACGGCCAGGACCGCCCGCTCGTCGGCGAGCCGGAGCTGGAACCGGACGCGGCGGCTGGCTCCCTCGTCGTCCCACCAGCGTTCGTCGACCGGCCACGGCCCGGCCCACGCGATCACCTGCTGCGGTTCCCCGCCCATCTGGATGTGCGCCGGGGCGCCGCTGAGCTCCAGGCGGCCGCTGACCCGCACCGGCTGCCCGTCCTTGTCGGTGACGGCGGCGGGCGGCGGCTCCCGGTACACGGTCGCCGGCGACGGTGACGGCAGCCGCCCCGGCCACGGCGCGTCGGTGCCCCGCGCGACCCGTTCGTCGCCGAACGCCACGAGCCGGATCCGGCTGCTGTCGGCGCGCCCGCCGTCGAGGACCGCGGTGAGGACCGCGTCGGGGCCGAGGAGCCCCTGGACGCGGGTGAGGGCCCGGTGGGCGCGGTCGCGTTCGTCGCCGGCCTCGCCCCACAGCCCCGGCTGGAGCCCGAGGTGCTCCAGCACCCCTTCGGGGACGAGCCGCAGCCGCGCGATCCCCCCGGTCGGGGTGTGCCTGCTCTTGAGCCAGCCGTCGAGCTGCCAGCGGACCCGGTCGGCGATCGCGTTGACGCTCAGCAGCCCGTCGTGCCGCCACGTCCGCAGCAGCTCCTGTCCCGTGACGGTGACCGCCTCGATCCCGAGCCGCGTGCAGGCGAGCCCGTGCCGCTGGAGCCCTTCGTGCAGCCGCTCGGCGAGGCCCCGGGCCGCGAACGCGGCGGCGTCGACCCGCTCGACCGGTTCGTCGAACGTCTCCGTCACGTCCAGGTCCGGCGGCGGCTGCCGGGGCGCGAGCGGCCGCTCGTCCCGCCCGCCGGCGAGCCGGTGCGCGAGCGCCGCGTCGAACCCGAACCGCGCCAGCACGTCCGGCCCCGGCAGCGCCGCGAACTCCTTGAGCGTGTGGATCCCGAGCCGCCGCAGCAGGTCGGCCAGCTGCGGCCGGCCGAGCGCGCTGATGCTCAGGTCCGCGAGGAACCCCGGCGTCTCCCCCGGCGGCACGAGCACCCCGGCCCGCGCGGCCAGCCCCGCCGCGAACGTCCCCTCGGCGACCCCGACCTGCGCCTCCACGTCGCACCGCTGCGCGATCTGCTCCACGAGCCGCTCGGCCGCCTGGGCCTCACCTCCGTAGAACCGCGCGGGCCCCCTGGCCGCGAGCGCGCACGCCCCCGGCCGCAGCGTCTCCACCCCCGGCGCGACCTCCTCGACCGCCGCGAGCACCGGCTCGAACGCCCGCATGTCCCGCCCCGGGTCGTGCTCCAGCACGATCAGGTGCGGGCACCGCCCCTGCGCCTCCCGTTTCCGCAGCCCCCGCCGTACCCCTTCCTCCCGCGCCGCCGGCGACGTGGCCAGGACCCGGTTCGCGTGCAGCACCGCCACCGGCTGCTCCGCCGGATACCCGTCCACGATCTCCGCCGCCACCACCGGCCAGTCGGGACACCAGATCACCATCGTCCGCGCCGCCTGCTCCGCCGCCGCCATGTCAGCCGACCCTTCGCAGGCCGGCGGCGGGGGCGGTGCGCGGCATCTTCGCGTCGCGGACGGGCGGCAGCGGCCCTTCCAGCGCCGGCAGCCACAGCGTCACCTCACGCGCGGCGCTCGCCGCTCCCCGGCCGCGGGCCTGGATCGTCAGCTCCCGGCAGCGCAGCCGCCCCCGCCCTTCGCCGAGCCCGCCCCAGGTCTGCTGGACCGGCGCCACCGTCACGTCCGCGCCGGCCCACACCCCGGCCGGCATGAGCACGCTGCCCCGCTGCCTGGCCCGCGCCGCCAGCCGCCCCGCCACCGCCGGCGCGACCGCCCCCGGCACCGCCGCCACCACGATGTCCACCCCGTCCAGCAACGCGGCGACGATGCTCGCCCACTCGGCCCCCGGGTCCGGCACCAGCGCCAGCCGCTCCAGCACCACCCCCATCTCCGCCGCCGCCACCGGATTCAGCGACGGCATCCCCACCACCGCACACCACGACCCGGCCCGGCTCGCCGCCGCCAGCAACGCCAGCAGCACCGACGACGTCTGCACCGCGATCGTCGCCCCCCGCCGCAGCCCCCCGCCCGGCAGCAACGCCCGCAGCCCGGCCAGCACCGGCAGCACCTTCCCGCCCCCGACCCCCGCCCCCGCCGCGTGCTCACTGGCCGGACGCACCACCCCCGCCCCGACCAGCCCGGCCAGCCCCCGCCCACCCCCGGCAGCACGCTCACCGGCCGCCCCCCGCCCGCTCCCGGTGGCCTGCTCACTGACGGGCCGCGCCACCCCCGCCCCGGCCGTCTCTCCGTCGCCGCGCCGCTCCCCGACCACCCGCAGCTGCCCGGCCGACCCGCCACCCCGGACCTCGCGGACGCCCTGGGCACCCTGCGCCTCCGGAGCTGTCTCAACCGCGGCGTCGACGCCGGCCGCTTCGACCAGCTCCCGCCCGCTCCCGCTGGCGTGCTCACCGGCGGGCCGCGCCACCCCCGCCCCGACCGGCCCCCGCCCGTTCCCGGCGGCGTGCTCGCTGGCCGGACGCACCACGCCCGCCCTGATCAGCCCGGCCAGCTTCCGCCCGGCTTCCTCTCCGTCGCCGCGCCGCTCCCCGACCACCCGCAGCTGCCCGGCCGACCCGCCACCCCGGACCTCGCGGACGCCCTGGGCCTCCGGAGCTGCCTCGACCGCGGCGTCGGCGTCGAGGGCCGGGACGGACTGCAGCCCCCGCCGGAGGGCAGCGTCGCTCGCGCCCGCAGCCCCGTTCACGACGTCGCCAGCGACGCGTGCGTCATAGGACCCGGCGGCCGCCGATGCCGACGTGCCAGCCACGGCACCTGCTCCCCCACTGTCGTACCGTTCTCCCCCGCCGCGCCCGGCCCACCGCTCCGGTGCCCCTGACACGACGCTGTCCCCACTGCCCTGCCAGCCCCTGACCCGAGCCGGTCCCGCGACCCGCTGTCCCAGGTCAGCGCACCCGCCACGCCACGGATGTCGCGCGATACACGCTCAGCTCGACCGCCACGCCTCGGAACATCACGAAGCGCCGCTCCACGCCTCCGCTCAGCACCGACCCGGCACAGCGACCGGCACGACCCGGACAGGCGGCCCGCTCACCTCGTCCACCGACGCCCGGTCCACCGCTCGCGCCATGATCGAAGGCCAGATCCGGCGATGCCGGCAGCCAGACTCCTCCTTCGATCAAGCCGGCCCCGCAACGTTCATCGTCCGGAGCGTCGTCCCACCCGGTCCGGCATCCGAACCCCCTCGCCGTCCCGACCGGCGGCGCGGCCCGACCGGACGCACACCCCGGCAACCCTCGACCACGCGAGCACGCAGCCCCGAACCCGCCCCCGTGACCACGGCACGGCCCCAGCCCGAACGTGACCCACGCCTCGAACCCGGGACAGGCCATCCCCGACCGGCAACCGGCCGCGACCGGGCACGACCGCGCGACACGGCGGCGCAGTGGACCGTGCCGGCATGAACGCCGAGCGTCGAGACCTGCGGCCCGTGGACTGAACGCCGCAGCTCAAAGCAGTCGTGTTTCAAGGCTTCACCGGGTTCTTCGACGCCGGACCGAGCCGCCTCCACTTCGGAACCGGCTGGGCGTGGGCGTACCGAGGCCATCCGTGGCCAGTTGCAAAGGAAACGACGAAGGCGGGCGATCACCCACCGAAACCCCACCTACCGGACAGCCCAACCGCCCCGGCCGATCAGGCCGGCCCGGTCTGCCTCTTCACTCCCGCCGACCCTGAGCAACCCGGTCAGCCCAAGTGATCCAGGCGATCCGGTGGTCCAGACAGTCCGGTGATCCAGGCAGTCCGGTGGTCCAGGCGGTCGAAGCGGATCGGCAGGTCCGGGCGGATTGGCAGGTCGAAGCGGATCGGCGGGTCCAAGCGGCCCGGGTGATCCAGGCGGTTCCGGCGGTCGAAGCGGGTCGGCCGGCCTCGGCGGGCTGATCGGTCTCGGCGGAGCGACTGGTCCCGGCGGTCCGGATGGTCCGGCTGGTCCCGCCGATCCGACCGGACCGGACCGGCCGGACAGGCCGAGCGGTGGGCCGGGCGATGGGCCGGCGGGCAGGCTGGACGGCGGGCCGAGCGGTGGCTGCCTGGTCCGGCGGTGCTGTCCTGGCACGGCCGCGGGTCAGCTGGCGAGGCCCTCGAGCCTGGGCTGATACGAGAAGCCGAGGCCGACCTCGACCACGGCGATGAACTGCTCCGCGGAGCGCATGAGGTCGTCGGCCTCCCGGGCGGTGACCACCCGCGGGATGCCCGCCTCCGCGGCGGAGCGCTTGCTGGCGCCGGCGGCGAAATAGGCCGCCCAGTCGCTCAGCTCGGGCGCGACGAGCACCAGCAGCGACCACACGCTCGTCACCTTGCTGCGGCGGCCCGGCGCGGCGGGCACGGCCCTGGCGGCGAGGACGGCGGCGGCGGCGCGGAGCGCGGCGAGGTGGGCGGTGGCATAGCGCATGCCGTCGGTGCGGATCTCCGCCGCCTCTTCGATGCCTCGGCGGGCGAGGGTCAACAGCTCCCGCGGCGTGCGGTGGGGAAGCGCGTGCGCGGGAACCGGAAGCTGCTGCCGGGACGCACCACCAGCCGCGCCGGTGACCGGAGCGGTGGCCGGAGCGGTCGGGAATCGACTGACGTTGGACGGCTGGGTCGAACGGTTCGCCGGCATGGTCTCTCCCTCGGTGGTGCGTCGGTGGGCCCCGCTCTGGGTCCCCGTGGTGCGTGCGGGCCGCCGCTGGGGGAGTAGCGGTGACGCGCGGGTCGTGCGGATGTGACGGTCGAACGGCGCGACCCCGCCGGCCGGGCGTGGAGCTTCCCCACACCACCCCCGGCCGGCGGGCCGGCTGGGCCGCTGCCCGCCGCCCGGGGGTCGTGGGCGGCGAGCAGCGACCCCACCTGAGGCCAGACCCGCGAAAATCCGGCCTCCGCGGTGTCGCGGACCGCGCTCGGGAAGAACGCCGCGAATCGTCTTCCCGAAGCAGTTCGAACACTCGTTCGACTGAGATAAGACTACACCCGGGGGCCGGGAAAGTCGCCACGACGCGGGCAGATTTTTCGAACATCCGTTCGTACGATCACTCGTGCAGGTGACTGCGCTGGCCGTCGTGGTCGAAGACGCAGAGGATCTCCGCCGGCCCGTCGTGGGCGCCGAACGCGTGCGGCGTCATGGTGGAGAACGCGGCCGCCTGACCCGGCTCGACCAGGATGGTCCGCTCCCCCAGCCGCAGCACGACGGTCCCCGACAGCACGGTGAACCAGTCCTTGCCCGGATGCACCCGCAGCTCCTCCGGCACCGGCCGGGTGATGCGCATCTTGGCCACGGAGACGCCGTGCGGCCCCGGCTCCCGGGTCATCATCCAGGTGGTCACGCCGTGCGCCTCGTCGCGCCGGGGGCGGATCACCACGTCCTCGTCGTCGACGGACTCCACGAGCTGGTCCAGCGTGGTCCCGAGCGCGCGGGCGATCGGGGCGAGCTGGTCCAGGGCGATCCGCCGGTGACCCGTCTCGATCCGGCTCAGCGTGGAGGGGCTCAGGTAGCAGCGCGAGGCGAGATCGTCGAGCGACCAGCCCTTGGCCACCCGCAGCCCGCGGATCCGCTTGCGAACGAGGCCGTCGAGCTCACCGTCTTGCGTCATACGCAAGATTGTATGCCGCGACGGCAAAGCGCGGCTATGGTCGAGCCATGCCCCAGAACCACACCCACAGCCACGCACCCGGCCACGCCCACAACCAGGCACCCGGCCACGCCCACGACCAGGCACCTGGCCAGAGCCACGGCCACAACCACGCCCATCAGCACGACCACCAGGACCTCGCCGACATCCTCGACCTCGACGCCGAGGTGCTGCACGAGCACCTCACCGAGGTCATGGCCTGGGTCCACGAGCAGACCGGCGACGTCGCGACCGTGCTCGACCTGGGGGCCGGGACCGGCGCCGGCACCCTCGCGCTGGCCCGCCGCTTCCCCGGCGCGACGGTCACCGCCGTCGACGTGTCGCCGCAGATGCTGCAGTACCTGCGGCACAAGGCCCACGCCGCGGGGCTCGCCGACCGGATCCGCACCGTGGAGGCCGACCTCGACGGTGCAGACAGTGCGGGCGCGGACGGTACAAAGGCCGCGGCTGCCGACCTGGTGTGGGCGGCCAACTCGCTGCACCACCTGGCCGACCCCGTCGCCAGCCTGGCCCGCATCCGCGGCGCGATCCGCCCCGGCGGCCACCTCGTGGCGTTCGAGATGGACTCGTTCCCCCGGTTCCTGCCCGGCGACGAGCTCGAGACCCGCTGCCACGAGGCCGTCACCGCGATGCGCGCCGGCGACATGCCGCACCTCGGCGCCGACTGGGGCCCGCTGCTGCAGGCCGCCGGGTTCACCGTCCAGGCGCAGCGCCGCTTCGAGATCGACCTGGAGCCGCCGCTGCCGGAGGCCACCGGCCGCTACGCGCAGACGTCCCTGCGCCGCCTCCGTCAAGGGCTCGAAGGGAAGCTGAGCCCCGAGGACCTGACCGCGCTGGAGGCGCTGGCGGACGTCGTACCGACGCGGCCGGACCTCACCGTGCAGGCACGGCGGACCGCCTGGATCGCCACACCGTAAGGGGCGTCATCCCCACCCGCACCTGACCTGTATCTTCTGCGGGTGACCCACCAGCCAAGGCCCGCCACCGGCGTCGCGATGGTCCTCGCCGGCAGCTTCCTGTTCGCCGTCAACGGCACCGTCGCCAAGCTCGCCGCCGGCACCGGCATCGACGCGCCGCAGCTCACGACGCTGCGGGCCGGCGGCGCGGCGCTGGGGCTGTTCGCGCTCGCGCTGGCGTTCCGGCCGTCCCGGCTGCGGATCACCGGACGGGAGGTGCCGATCCTCGTCGCGTACGGGCTGGCCGGCTTCTTCTTCGTCCCCATGCTCTATTTCGTCGGGATCGGGCGCCTTCCGGTCGGCATCAGCCTGCTCTTCGAATACACCGCACCGGTACTGGTGGCGCTGTGGGCCCGCTTCGTCCAGGGGCACCGGGTCCGCCCCCGGCTGTGGGTGGGGCTCGCCGCCAGCCTCGGCGGGCTCGCCTGCGTCGCGGAGATCTGGGGCGAGCTGCGCCTCGACGCGGTCGGGGTCGCCGCCGCGCTCGCCGCCGCCGTCATGCTCGCCGTCTACTACCTGCTCAGCGCGCGCGGCGTCGCCAGCAGGGACACGCTGTCGCTGACCGCGTACGCGTTCGCGGTGTCGGCGCTCGCCGGCTCGGTGGTCCGGCCATGGTGGGACTTCGACTTCGCCCGCACCACGGTCACCACCCACGGCGTGCCCGTGTGGCTGCTGCTGATCTACATCGTCGTCGGCGGGTCGATCGCGCCGTACCTGCTGCTCGCCGGCGCCATGCGGCATCTGCCGCCGACGAGCGTCGGCATCATCGGCATGTCGGAGCCGGTGATCGCCACCATCGTGGCCTGGCTGGTCCTGCACGAGCACCTGAACGCGGCGCAGATCTGCGGCGGCGTCCTGATCCTCGCCGGGGTCGCGCTCGCCGAGACCGCCCGCGTCCAGACGAAGGTGGAGCAGCGCCGCCCCGAAACTGTCGGTGCCCCGAACTAGAGTCGGTCGCATGCAGGCTCATCCCAACGTGCAGGCCATCCAGGACGCTCTCGACGCCGCCGGCGCCCGCAATGCCGCCGGCGACCCGTGCCAGGTCAGGGTGCTCACCGAGCCGGTCCACACCGCCGCCGCGGCCGCGGCCGCCGTGGGGGTCGAGGTCGCCCAGATCGCCAACTCGTTGATCTTCGAAGCCGGCGGCGACCCGTTACTGGTCCTCACGTCCGGCGCGCACCGCGTCGACACCGCGAAGGTCGCCGCGCTGCTCGGCACCGGCAAGGTCAAGCGCGCCACCGCCGAGTTCGTCCGCGAGCACACCGGCCAGGTCATCGGCGGCGTGTCGCCGCTGGGGCACCCGAAGCCCGTGCGCACCCTCGTCGACGTCGACCTGGCGCGGTTCGGCGAGATCTGGGCCGCCGGCGGCATCCCCCAGGCGGTGTTCCCCATCACGTACGAGGAACTCGTCCGCATCACCGCCGGCACCCCCGCCGAGGTCGCGTGACCGTCCGGTTGCACGTGTGGCGGGTGCGGAAGCGGGCGGTGCCGCTCGCCTTCTGGGGGATGGCCGCCGACCGGCGGGCGCTGCGGCGGCGGGCGGAGTTCGTGAAGCTGCTCGGCACCGGGAAGGGCAGCGACTTCGGTGCGGGCAAGGCGGACCTGACCCGCTGGGCGGCGATCGTCGTCGGCGACCCCTCGGTGGCGCCGCCGATGCGTGGCGCCACCGCGAGCTGCGCCGTCACGCTGGAGCCGATCGCGAGCCGCGGCACGTGGGCGGGGCGGGCACCGTTCGACGACGGCGGTGACGCGGCGCCACCCGTACACGCGAAGGACGGCATGATCGCGGTGCTGACACGGGCCAGGTTACGGCCCCGCAAGGCGCCCGCGTTCTGGAAGGCGATCGACCCTGTGTCCCGCGCGCTGCCCGGCGCCGACGGCATGATCTGCGCGTTCGGCGTCGGGGAGGCACCCGTAGGATTCCAGGGCACGATCAGCCTGTGGCGCAGTGCGGCGGATGTCGTGCGTTTCGCGTACCGTCAGCCCGAGCACGCCGCCGTCGTGGACCGCACGGCCCGCGAAGGCTGGTATGCGGAGGAGTTGTTCGCCCGGTTCCGTGTGCTGGACGTCACCGGCGACCGCGAGGTGATCGGTTGGAGGGACCGCCCGTGAGGCTCGTGCGGTGGCGCGGGGAGGACCTCCTCGCGCGACTCGACGACGTCATCGCCGTCTACGGGGAGGCGATGGGCTACTCGGTGCAGCTCCTGCAGACCCGCCGCGGGTATGTGGCCGGCCACACCAGGCGCGAGTCGTTCCAGGCCGTCGCGACCCTCGACGACGACGACAACCTCCTCGGCTTCGGCTACGGCTACCGCGGCACGTCCGGCCAGTGGTGGCACGACCAGGTGCGCAACGCGCTGCGCCGGGAGCACCGCAAGTTCTGGCTCGGCAACTGCTTCGAGCTCGTCGAGCTGCACGTCCGGCCGCACGCGCAGGGGCACGGCATCGGCGCCCGGCAGCTGCACGACCTGCTCACCCAGGCGCCGCAGCAGACGGTGCTGCTGTCCACCCCCGAGGCGCCGGAGGCGACGTCCCGCGCGTGGCGGCTCTACCGGCGGTTCGGGTTCGTCGACGTCCTCCGCCACTTCAACTTCCCGGGCGACGACCGCCCGTTCGCCGTCCTCGGCCGGCAACTGCCGCTGTGAGAGCGCTCTGGGCGCTGCTCGCGGCGCTCGTCCTCACCGAGATCGCATACCCGCTCGTGCACGGCGGCACCCGGGCCGCGCTCACCGTCGCCACCGTCGTCGCCGGCTACCTGCTGTCCGTCGGCCACGCCTGGCTGTCCCGCGGCCCGCGCGCCGCCGCCGTCCTCGTCCTCGTCACCACCGGCGGTGGGTTCGCGGTCGAGGCGGCCGGCCGGTCCACCGGCTACCCCTTCGGCGACTACGACTACACCGGCTCGCTCGGGCCCAGGCTGCTGGGCGTGCCGCTGACGATCCCCCTCGCCTGGACGTGGATGGCGTGGCCGGCGTGGGTCGCCGCGGCCCGCCTCACCCGGCGGCGATGGGCGCGGGCCGGGATCGCGGGGCTGGGCCTGGCGACCTGGGACCTCTTCCTCGACCCGCAGATGGTCGCCGAGGGCCACTGGCGCTGGTCCTCCCCCGGCGCCGCGCTGCCCGGCGTCCCCGGCATCCCGCTCACCAACTATCTCGGTTGGCTGGTGGTCGCGTCGGTACTGGCAGCGGCGCTCACGCTCTGGTTACCCGACGCGCCCGGCGCCGACGACCGGCCGATGTATGCGCTGTACCTATGGACGTACGCCTCGAGTGTTCTCGCGCACGCGGCGTTCCTCGGCATGCCCGCGTCGGCGGCGTGGGGCGCTCTGGGGATGGGGCTGGTCGCAGTCCCGTTGGCGGTGACGCTGTGGCGGGCGCGGTCCTGACCCTGCTGGTGCTGCTCGTGTTCGCGCTGACCGCGCACACCGTGGTCAACGCGCGCCTGCTGCGCTCTCCCCGTGCGGACTCTCGTCATGCGCCGGGCGCCGGTGCTGGTAACGCTGCTTCTGTGGCCGGCGCTTCAGGTGCGGACGCTTCGGGTGCGGGTGCTTCGGGTGCGGGTGCTTCGGGTGCGGGCCGGGTCGCGGTACTGCTGCCGCTGCGGGACGAGGCGGCGCGGGTCGAGCCGTGTCTGCGGGCGTTGCTGGCGCTGCGCGGCGCGCCCAGGATCCTGGTCCTCGACGACGGCTCCACCGACGGCACCGCCGACCTCGTCCGGTCCGTCTGCGGCGACCGCGTCACGCTCCTGGCGGGCAGGCCGCTGCCGGCCGGTTGGCTCGGCAAGCCGCACGCGTGCCAGCAGCTCGCCGACGCGGCCGGGCTCGCCGGCGACGCCGACCTGCTGGTGTTCCTCGACGCCGACGTGATCCTGGCCCCCGGCGCCGTCGAAGCGGCCGCCACGCTGCTCGGCGACGCTGAGGTGGGGCTGCTCAGCCCGTACCCACGCATCATCGCGGGCAGTCCGGGCGAACGGCTCGTCCAGCCACTGCTGCAGTGGTCGTGGCTGACGTTCCTGCCGCTGCGCGCGATGGAACGCTCCCCCCGCCCGTCGCTCGCCGCGGCCGGCGGGCAGTTCCTGCTGGTCACCCGGGCCGCGTACGACCGCGCCGGCGGGCACGCCGCGGTCCGCGACAAGGTCCTCGAAGACATCGAGCTGGCCCGCGCGGTGAAGCGCACCGGCGGCCGGATCGCGCTCGCCGACGGCTCCGACCTGGCCACGTGCCGCATGTACACCTCGTGGCGCGAGGTCGTCGACGGCTACAGCAAGTCGCTGTGGGCGTCGTTCGGCTCCCCCGCCGGTGCCACGGCCGTCGTGTCGCTGCTGCTCGGCCTGTACGTCCTGCTGCCCCTCACCGTCCTCGCCGGCTGCTGGCAGGGGCTCGCCGGCTACCTCCTCGGCGTCGCCGGGCGGGTCGTCAGCGCCCGGACGACCGGCGGCCGCGCCTGGCCCGACGCCCTCGCCCATCCCGTGTCCGTGCTGCTGTTCGCGTGGCTGGTCCTGCGCTCCTACCGCCGCCGCGGCCGCGTCTCCTGGAAGGGCCGCCCGACATGGCAACCGTGACCGCCACCCGCGGCCGCGTCTCCTGGAAAGGTCGCCCGGCATGGCAACCGTGACCGTCATCGGCGCCGGCGTCGGCGGCCTCGCGACAGCGGCCCGGCTCGCCGCGGCCGGCCACAAGGTCACCGTGTTCGAGCAGGCCACCACCGCCGGCGGCAAGCTCGGCCGGCACGAACGGGTCACCGCCGCCGGCACCTTCCGCTTCGACACCGGCCCGAGCCTGTTCACCCTGCCGCAGGTCGCGGCGGAGCTGTTCGCGCAGACCGGCGGCCCCGCCCCCGAGCTGGACCTGGTCGCGCTGGATCCGCTGGTACGACACCACTTCCCCGACGGCACGACCCTCGACTCCTGCGCGGGGGCCGGATTCGAGGACCGGATCGCGGCCACGTTCGGCGCCGACGCCGCCGCCGACTGGCGGCACCTGTGGCAGCGCGCCGCCCGCGTCTGGGAGACCTCGTGGCGGCACGTCCTCACCGCCCCCGTCGACAGCCCGCTGCAGCTCGCCGGCCTGGCGTGGCGGCTGCGCGACCTGGCCGCGATCGCGCCCGGCCAGACGCTGCGCGGCCTGGGCCGCCGGCACCTGCGCGACCCCCGCCTGCGGATGCTGCTGGACCGCTACGCCACGTACACCGGCGCCGACCCCCGCCGCGCCCCCGCCGCGCTGCTCGCGATCCCCTACGCGGAGCTGGCGTTCGGCGGCTGGTACCTCCGCGGCGGCCTCGGCACGCTCGCCGACGCGCTGCTCGCCCGGTGCGCCGCGCTCGGCGTCACCGTCCACCTCGGCACCCCCGTCGAGTCCGTCCTCGTCGAAGGCCCGCGAGCCGCCGGCGTCGTCCTCACCGGCGGCGCCACCGTCCGCTCCGACCTCGTCGTCGCCAACGCCGACGCCCTCCACCTCTACCGCGACCTGCTCCCCACCCCACGCCGCGCGGCCCGCCTGACCCGGCGCAGCCTCGGCGGGTTCGTCCTGCTGCTCGGCGTCCGCGGCACGACGCCACAGCTCGCGCACCACACCGTGTTCTTCCCCCGCGACTACGACGCCGAGTTCGACGCGATCTTCGGCTCGCCCGCCCGCCCCCCGGCCGACCCCGCCGTCTTCGTCACCTCGGCCGACGACCCCACCGCCCGCCCCACCGGCCACGAGGCGTGGTTCGTCCTGGTCAACGCCCCGCCGCACGGCGAGTTCGACTGGCGCTCCCCCGGCGTCGCCGACAGCTACGCCGACCGCGTCCTGTCGATCCTCGCGTCCCGCGGCGCCGACCCCCGCGACCGCCTCCTCTTCCGCGACGTGCTCACACCCGCCGATCTCGAGGCCTCGACCCGCTCCCCCGGCGGCGCCATCTACGGCACCGCCAGCCACGGCCTCACCGGCCTCCTGCGCCCCCCGACCCGCGGCACCGTCCGCGACCTGTTCCTGGTCGGCGGCTCCGTCCACCCCGGCGGCGGCCTCCCCCTAGTCATGCTGTCCGCCAAGATCGTCGCCGACCGCATCGGCCCCGCCTAGCGCCTGTTCCACTCGGCCGCTCGTCCCCCACGGGACGCGCGTGGCACGAGGCCCGGGGCCGTCAGCGTTCGACTCGCCGAGCCGTAGACGCCTCGTTGCGTGCCACCCAGGGCAGGACGGCAGGCAGTCGGCGTCGGGCTGACCGCTTCACCAAGCGACCGTACAGCAGCCGCCGAAATCGCCTTCCGACGTCGTCACCGATGGTAATACCTCGCGGTCACGGCCATGGAGCCCCGTCACCGGGTCATGACAGAGCGCGACGGACGGCGATGGCGAGTTGCGTAAAGCCGGCAGAAGTCAGGGCGGCCATCACCGCGAGCACGGCGAGGGCCGTCGCGGACTCCCAGCGGCCGAGGGCGGACGCGCCCGCGACGGCGAGGAGGCCGAAGATCGTGACGAGGACGCGGGTCGGGCGTTCCGCGACGGTGACGGTGCCGATGTCGGACATGCCGGCGACGGTGGCGCGGGCGCGGACGTACTCGTGCAGCCACATCCCGCCGCCGCAGGCCGCCGCGAGCCAGGCCGGCCCGCCGAGGAGGACCAGCGCGACCAGCCAGCAGGCCTCGGCGACCCGGTCGGCGGCGGAGTCGTAGACCTGGCCGAGGCGGCTTGCCCTGCCGGTGACGACGGCCAGGACGCCGTCGACGGTGTCCGCGACCGCTGACAGCAGCACCAGCACCGCACCGGCGAACGCCCAGCCGCCCCCGCCGATGACGGTCAGCGGCACCGCGACGGACAGCAGCAGGCCCAGGACCGTGACCGTGTTCGGGCTGCGGACACCCACGCGGACGAGGGCGGCGCCCAGCTCGTACGAGATGCGCAGCCAGCCCCGCACGAGCGGCGGTGCGGACCTCGGGTCGTAGCCGCCGTGTGCCGCCGCCCACCGCTCGGCATAACCGTCCCAGTCGTGGACGTCAGACGCGGGCGCCGACACCGAGCTGCTGCCAGACCTCCCGGGTCGCCGTCGACCGGTTGAGCGTGATGAAGTGAATCCCCGGCACTCCCTCGTCGAGGAGCCGCTGGCACATCTCGCTGGCCAGGTCGATGCCGAGGCGCCGCACCGCCTGCGGGTCGTCGGCGACCTGCTCGAACCGGGCGGCGAGCGCCGGCGGGAAGGGCGCGCCGGACAGCTGCTGCGAGCGGGCGATGGTGCCGATCGCCGTGACCGGCATGACACCGGCGACGATCGGGGTGTCGCAGCCGGCGGCCGCGACCCGGTCCCGCAGGCGCAGGTAGTCGTCGGCGTCGAAGAACATCTGCGTGATCGCGAAGTCGGCGCCGGCCCGGCATTTGCGGACGAAGTTGGCCGTGTCGGATTCGATGTCCGCCGACCTCGGGTGCTTGTACGGGAACGCCGCCACCCCGACGCTGAAGTCCCCCGACTCGCGGACGAGCCGGACGAGCTCCTCCGCGTAGAGGACACCCTCCGGGTGCTGGACCCACTCGCCCATCGGGTCGCCGGGCGGGTCGCCGCGCACCAGCAGGAAGTTGCGGATGCCGGCGCCGGCGAGCTGACCGATGACGTTGCGCAGCTCGGCCACCGAGTGGTTGACCGCCGTCAGGTGCGCCATCGGCAGCAGCGTCGTCTCCGTCGCCACCCGCTCGGTCACGGCGACGGTGGTGTCCCTGGTGGTGCCGCCCGCACCGTACGTGATGGAGACGAACGACGGCCGAAGGGGCTCCAGCTCCCGGATCGCCTGCCACAGCTGGCGCTCGCCCTCCGGGGTCTTCGGCGGGAAGAACTCGAAGGAGAACGTCGGCGCCTCCGCCGCGATCAGGTCACCGATCGCCGCGGGTCCGCCACCCATCACAGAAGGAAGTCCAGAAGCCACGCCCCGACTGTAGTGCCCCCGGCACCGCGGCCGGGAGGTCGCGTCGGCGAATCATGTCGTACCCCTGAGGTAGAAAGACGTTGGACGGTTCGACGGCCGCGGGCATCGCGAAGGCCTGCGGCACGCCGGGCGTCCTGCTGGACCGCGAGAGGACGGGGGTCGCTGGTGCCAGGAGGTCGTGACCCATGTCCCAGAGGATCGACCCGCCCGCACACCCGGGCGAGACGCTCGGAGTGCTGCTGACCCGCCTGCGACAGGCACAGGGCAAGTCGCAGGTGCGGCTCGCCGGGCTGCTGTGCGCCGCGTCGGGGCTGCCGACGCTGACCCGCCACGAGATCTCCAGGTGGGAGCGGGAGGAGCGCATCCCGAGCCGGGTCTGGCTGTGCTGGCTCGCGCTCGTGCTCGACACCCCGCTGGACGACCTGGAGCGCGCCGCGGCCCACACCCGCCGGCGAAGGGAGCCGACCATGACCACGCCCACGATCTCGACCATCACGGCGACCATCCGGCCTGTACCGCGTCCGCCCGGCCCCGCTTCGGCCGGCGCCTCCACGGACCGGGTCGCGCCGCCCGGCTCCGTCCCGCACGGGCCGGCGACGCACGGCACCGGCCCGGGCACGGGCATGGCCCGCCCGAGCGAGGTGGATGACGTGGGCGGGCGGATCGCCGGGTTGCGGCGGATGGATGACCTGGTCGCGGGGCCTGAGCTGGTGGCGCTCGTGCTCGCCGGGCTGCGGTCGGCGGTGCGGGCCACCGGCACGGGATGCGGGCCGCCGGCGGCGGTCGCCGAGCTGGTGCAGCTGCATGCCTGGGTCGCGGCCGACGCGGGGCGGCCCGTGCCTGACGGCGCCGTGCGGGGTGGGGTGCGGGCGGCGGTCGCCGGCGGTGACCGGGCCCTCGCCGGGCACCTGCTCGGTTGTGTCGCGCAGGCCGCCGGGGAGCGTGGTGACGCCCGGGCGGCCGTCCGGGCCGCGGTCGCGGCCGAGCGGGTCGCGGGTGCGTGCGACCCGGCGACGGCGACCGTGCTGGCGCTGCGGACCGCGTTCGCCGCCGCGGCGGCCGGCGATCGGCGGTCGTGCGACGGCGCCCTCGCGACGGCGGAGCGGGCGCATGCCCGCCGGGGCTCCGTGGCCGAGCCGCCGTGGCTGTACTGGCTGGACGACGCCCACGTGGAGGCCCTGGCCGGCCTGTGCCTGACCGCGGCGGGGCGGCCCGCGGCGGCGCTGCCCCGGCTCGGTGCGGCGCTGCGGGATCCGGGCGTCCGGTTCCGCGCCGCGGGTCTGGTCAGCGCGGCGCTGGCCCGCGCCCACCTGGCCCGCGGCGACCTCGACGCCGCCTGCACCACGGCCGCCGAGACGCTGCTCACGTGCGTCGAGTCCGGGTCGTTCCGGGTGCTGCGCCAGCTCCGGGCCTTGGAGACCGCGCTGCACGCCGCCGCGGGGCGGGGGCGGCGACCCGCGGCGCTGGTCGTGTACACGGAGCTGGCCGAGTCTGCCGCCGGCTGCCTGCCGGGCGCCGCTCCACCACCGGCACGCCAGGGGCACGCCCGCGCCGGTTCGTTCGCCGCGCCGGCGGTGGCTCGGACGGGCGGGTCGGACCAGCTCCGGGGAAGGGTGGCCAGCTGAACCTTCGCAGACGTCCCGACCACACCGACGAGACCGACCGACCTTGACAACTGAACAGCGAGGGCGCCGAAGGCGGCACGGCCGGACGGCCTGCGAGTCGCCCGTAGGCTCCAGGCGCCGGGGTCCGGGCACACCGACGCGCCGGGGCCTGTCCACGTGCCGGTCCGCCGCATCGCCTACAACCGCGCCGCCGCGAACAGGCCAGCGCGAACAGGCCAAAGCGGACGGGCCAAAGCGGACGGGCCAAAGCGGACTGGCCAAAGCGGACGGGCCAAAGCGGACGGGCGGGGCCAGCCAGAGCGAGGTGGAGGGGGCGGGGCGCGGAAAGGGCGAGGTGAACGGGCAGAGCGGAGGGCAAGGTGAACAAGGTGTGGCGGGGCGGACGAGCTCCAGGAAGGGTGGCCAGTCGAACCTTTGGACCCGCAGGCCGGGATGCCGCTGAGCGCCGCTGCACCGTCGACGCACCAGGGCTGTCCACCCGCCGGGTTCGCCGGGTTCGCCGCGTCGCCCGTGACCGAGCCAGGGGCGACGGGCTGGGACGGGCCGAGACGGTCCGCTGCGAGCCTCAGTCCGACGGGTCGGGGCGGGCCGAGGGCAACGGGTCGGGGCGGGGCCGACGGGTCGGGGCGGGGCCGACGGGTCGGGGCGGGCAGGTCGAGGCCGAGGCCGGACCGGCAGCCCGCCGATGACGATGGCGCGTTCATGGTCCCGGGTGAGTGCGGTTCGGGCACACGGTGGGTGAAGGAGTGATTTCGCAGGGTGGAGTGGGTCCGTCGGGTGGACGGGGTGGGAGGCGGAGTGGATGACGGGGGTGGGGACCGGAGCGGCGGTCCGCGCGGATTCGGGCTAGCGTCTCTGCCGTGACGCACCCCTTCCTCGACCGGGCCGAGCTTCGCACGCGGGTGCGGCAGGCACTCGACGACTTCCTGCGGCAGCGGCGGAGCAGGCTCGCGGAGATCGAGCTGGAAGCCCTCGCCCCGGTTGCCGACGCGATCGAGGCGCTCGTGGTGCAGGGGGGTAAGAGGCTGCGGCCGGCGTTCGCGTACTGGGGGTACCGGGGCGCGGGCGGGGCCGATGACGACGCGGTGGTGGCGGCGGTCGCGGCGCTGGAGCTGGTGCAGGCGAGTGCCCTGATCCACGACGACGTGATGGACGGGTCGGAGACGCGGCGCGGGGAGCCGGCGGTGCACCGGAGGTTCGCGACGCTGCACACGCGGGCGGGGTGGCGGGGCGATCCGGACGGGTTCGGGACGGCGGCGGCGATCCTGCTCGGGGACCTGTGCCTGGTGTGGTCCGACGAGATGCTGCACGCGAGCGGGCTCGGGGCGGACACGCTCGCCAGGGCGCGGCCGGTGTTCGACGAGATGCGGACCGAGGTGACGATCGGCCAGTACCTCGACGTGCAGACGCAGGCGACCGGGGACACGTCGACGGCGCGGGCGAGCCTGGTGGCGCGGTTCAAGTCGGCGAAGTACACGATCGAGCGGCCGCTGCTGCTGGGGGCGGCGATCGCCGGGGCGCCGGAGGAGCTGAACAAGGCGTACGCGGGGTACGGGCTGCCGCTCGGCGAGGCGTTCCAGCTGCGCGACGACGTGCTGGGCGTGTTCGGCGACCCGGTCGTGACGGGCAAGCCGGCCGGCGACGACCTGCGCGAGGGCAAGCGCACGTACCTGGTCGCCGCGGCCATGGAGGACAGCGGTGCCGACGACGCGTGGAAGCTGCTCGGCGACCCGGAGCTCGACGCCGCGGGGGTCGCGCGGTTGCGGGAGGTCATCGTCGGGAGCGGCGCCCTGGACCGTACCGAACGCCGCATCGCCGACCTGACGGCCGAGGCGCTGGGAGCGTTGGACGGGGCGCACCTCACGGCGGAGGCGCGGGAGGTCCTGACGGGTCTGGCCCAGGCCGCGACGCAGCGGACAGTCTGACCCACAGCGACAGGGTCAGCACGATCAACGCGAAGCCGAACAGGAGATCCTCGACCGGGGCGTACACGAGCCGCAGCCCCAGAATGTCGGCCGGGTTGTACAGGACGACGCCGCGGCCGGTCAGGATCCCGTTGGACAGCAGCTGGAAGCCGAAGATGATCGGGTAGGTGCACCAGAACACCTTGCCGAGCACCACCCGGCTCCGGATCGCGAAGACGTCGATGAGGACGGCGGCGACGACTCCGGTCACGGCGGCCATGGTGTACGTCATGGGCGCCGCCGCGCGGAGAGCCGCAGCAGGGTCTGCCGGGTCGCCTCGAAGCCGAGGATCGCGCAGACGGGCACGACGAGGAAGAACAGCACTTCCTCCAGCGGCAGCCCACCGGGGAAGACGACCCCGACCATCTGCGCCGGGTCGAACGTCCAGTGTCCCGCGCGGATGGCGAGCAGGTCCCAGCCGATGAAGAGGGCGGCGACCGGGGCGATGGTCAGGACGAGCCGCCGCACCTGCCGGAGCACGCCGACCTTCAGCAGCGGCTCGAGCCACAGCGCGCCGAAGAGACAGCCGGCGAGCACCAGCAGGTACGTGAAGGGGAGCACCGCTAGAAGCCCAGGGCCTGCGCGCGGCGCTTGACCTCGGTGGCCCGGTTACCGCGCAGCGCCGCCGCGGGCGTGCCCGGCAGGGTGTCGTCCGGCGTGTACAGCCACCGCAGCGCCTCATCGTCGTTGTACCCAGCGTCGTGCAACACCGTGAGGACGCCGGGCAGGTGCTTCACCACACCGTCGTCGCTGATGAAGTCGGCCGGCACGCGCAGCACACCGTCCTGGCGGACGGCGAGCAGCTTGCGCTCCCGGACGAGCTGGTGCACCCGGTTGACCGGGATGCCGATGCGTTCAGCGACGTCCGGCATGGTCAGCCACTCGGTGGGGCCCACTGGTTGTTCGGTCACAGGGAACACAGTGCCATGTCGCTGGGACGCATACCGACGGAGGGGAACGGCTGTGGGGCTCTGGCTCAAGGTCCACCATGAGGTCACCGGTGCCTGGCGTTCCGCGCGCTACGACGTCTACCGGCAGGTGAGCCGGCGGAAGCTGACGCAGCTGCTGACCGCGGAGACGGCGGAGTTCACCGGGTTCACCCCGCGGCACCGGGCCGTCCCGCGCCGGGAGCGGCCGCGCCGGGTGGCGGCGACGAGCGGGGTGGCGCTGCTCGTCGCGGGTGGGGCGGCCGGCACGTACCTCGCGGTCGCCGGCAGCCTGACCGCGCTGCGCACCTCGCCGCCGGCGTCGTCGGTGGCGGCCGCGGCGGCGAAGCCGACGGCCGTCGTCCCGGAGACCTCCGGCAGCGCGCCGGAGACCCAGAAGGCGTCGCCGCGGGCGCAGGTGCGGCGGTCCGCGCCGCCGCCGGTCCTGGCGATCCCCGCCGTGCCGCCGCCGGCGGTGGTGCCGACGACGAAGACGGTGGAGGGCACGCCGTCGCCGTCGGCGAGCCCCAGCCCGAGCGCGACGGCCAGTCCGTCACCCTCCGTATCGACGCCGTCGCCAACCCGCACGGCCTCAAAGACTCCAAAACAGGGACAAACCAATGGTGGTATGGCAGGAGGCTGAGGAATCCGGTTCACCAGCCGTACACTCGCAGCCAATGGATACCACGGTCGCCGATCCCCTACTCGGTGCGCTTGTAGACGGGCGCTACCGCGTTCGCTCCCGTGTCGCCAAGGGCGGCATGGCGACGGTCTACACCGCACTCGACGAGCGGCTCGAGCGGACCGTCGCGCTGAAGATCATCCACCCTGGACAGTCGCACGATCCGAAGTTCGTCAACCGGTTCACGGACGAGGCGAAGACGATCGCGCGGCTCACCCATCCCAACGTCGTCGCGGTGTACGACCAGGGTACCCACCAGGGGCTGCCGTATCTGGTCATGGAGTTCGTGCGGGGCCACACGCTGCGCGAGGTGCTCGCCGAGCGCCGCCGCCTGCAGCCGCAGGAGGCCCTCGCGATCATGGAGCAGATGCTCGCCGCGATCGCCGCCGCGCACCGCGCCGGTCTCGTCCACCGCGACGTCAAGCCGGAGAACGTGCTGGTCGCGGAGGCCCCCGGCGACTCGCACAACATCATCGACGGCGTCGTCAAGGTCGCCGACTTCGGCCTGGCCCGCGCGGTCGAGGCCAGCGCCGACGAGACCGGCTCGCACCTCATGGCCACGGTCGCCTACGTCGCGCCGGAGCTCGTCACCGACGGCCACGCCGACCCGCGCACCGACGTGTACTCCGCCGGCATCGTGCTCTTCGAGATGCTGACCGGCCGGGTGCCCTACGAGGCGGACCGCCCGGTCGAGGTCGCGTGGCAGCACGTCGACCGCGACGTGCCGTTCCCCTCGCGGTACGTGCCGGGGCTCCCGCCGGCCATCGACGACCTGGTGACCCGTGCGACCCGCCGCGACCCCGGCGCCCGCCCCACCGACGCGGGCGCGATGCTCGCCGAGGTGCAGGCCGTCCGCGAGAGCATCGGCATGGAGATCGCCACCCGGTCGCGCCCGCTCGCGCAGCCGACGGTGATCGTGCCGCAGGTCGAGTCGGTGCCGCAGACGCAGAACGTGTACCGCACCGGCGCGATGGCGATGGAGCCGGCCCGGCCGTCGTGGGCGAAGCTGCCCAGCCCCTCCCCCGCGCAGCCGCCCGCCCGCCGGCGCCGCGCCGCCGAGCCCGAGCCGGTCGGGCCCGCCGCCCGGCTGGCGGAGCTGCTCGCCCAGATCAACGCCAACCCGCGGACCCGGCTCGCGGTGATCGCCTCGATGCTGACGCTGGGCCTGCTGGTGGCGATCGGCGGGTACTGGATCGGCGTCGGCCGTTACACGGACGCGCCCGACCTGACGACGATGTCCAGCGACATGGCCGGCCAGCAGGCCAGGGCCGCCGGGTTCAAGGTGAAGTTCGGCCCGCCGAGGTTCGACGCGAAGATCGCCAAGGACAAGGTCCTCGCCCAGGACCCGGCCGCGCACGCGCGGATCCTGGACGGTGGCACGATCACGCTCACGCTGTCGCTCGGCCCCGAGATCCACAAGGTGCCCGACATCGCCGGCAAGGAGTACGACCTCGCCCTCGTCGACATCCAGGCGACCGGGCTGCAGGCGACCCGCGCCGAGAAGTACGACGACGCGGTCCCCGCCGGCTACGTGGTCGAGACCGAGCCGAAGATCGGCACCGAGGTCAAGCCCGGCCAGACGATCAAGATCTTCGTCAGCAAGGGCCCCAACCCGGTGAAGGTGCCGCTCGTCATCGGCAAGAACGTCGAGGACGCCAAGCAGTCCCTCACCAAGGTGAAGATCGCCATCGGCAAGATCGAGCCGGTCGACAGCGACAAGCCCAAGGACGAGGTCGTCTCGCAGAGCATCGGCGACGGCAACAGCGTCACCGACGGCATGGTCATCGACCTGCAGATCTCCAAGGGCCCGGCGCTCGTCACGGTGCCCGAGGTCCGCGGCCAGCAGCTCGACCAGGCCCGCCAGCAGCTGGAGTCGATGGGGCTCGCCGTCGACGTGCAGGGCTTCGGCACGGTCCGGCAGATGGACCCGCAGCCCGGCACGCAGGTGCCGCCGGGCACACGCATCCGCCTGCTCGCGTACTTCTAGTGGCGGCTTCCTTCTAAATGGCGGCTTCGGTACAGGTGGCGGCTTCGGTACAGGTGGCGTCTTCGGTACAGGTGGCGTCTTCGGTACGGGTGACGGCTGAGACACCGGTCGGCGGGCACGCGCTCGTCGCCGGTGGCCTGGCCAAGGCGTCGCGGCGTTACGTCGAGCAGACCGGCGCGACCGCCGTGCAGATCTACGTGTCCAACCCGCGCGGCTGGGCGCTCGCCGAGGGCGACCCGGCCCAGGACGCCGCGTTCCTCGCCGGCTGCGGCGACTGGGGCGTGTCCGCGTACATCCACGCCGCACTGCTGGTCAACCTCGGCTCCCCGACCGCGGCGACCGTCGAACGCTCCGTGGCCACCCTCGAGCACGCCCTGCGCCGCGGCAAGGCGATCGGCGCACGGGGCGTGGTGTTCCACGCCGGTTCGGCCGTCGACGCCGTCCATGCGGAGAAGGCTTTGGATGTCGTACGAGAGGTGCTCCGGCCACTCCTAGACCGCGCCGCTCTGGAGGGCTGGCCGCCGCTGCTGGTCGAGCCGAGCGCCGGAGGGGGCCGGTCGCTGGCGTCCAGGGTCGAGCACCTGGAGGCGTACCTGACCGCCGTGGACCACCACCCGCAGCTCGGCGTCTGCTTCGACACCTGCCACGCCTGGGCCGCGGGCCACGACCTGGCCTCCCCCGGCGGCATGACCGCCACGCTCGACACCCTGGTCAAGGCGGTCGGCCCGGCCCGGCTGCGCCTGATCCACGCCAACGACTCCAAGGACCCCTGCGGCTCCACCCGCGACCGCCACGAGTCACTGGGCAAGGGCACGATCGGCCCGGCGGCGTTCGCGGAACTGGTCCGCCACCCGGCCGCGGCCGGCGTCCCCCTCATCGTCGAAACCCCCAGCGGCGACCTGTCCGCCGACCACGCCACCGACATCGCCCTGCTCCGCGCCGCCCTCTGACCCTTTGCCCTTTGACCCCAGCAGGAAGAACTACGGAGGGCAACCTTCAGACTCCGCGCCTGAAGGTCAATTAGTTGGTGTGATGTAGGGTGCAATAGACCGGCACGCACCGCCGACCAGGTCCGCCATCCGGCGCCGTGCCTGTCATGCGAGTCGCCGCTGTGGCCCGCAGGACCGAAGCCGCCCAACCCGCCTCCCACACACGCCCGCGCGCACGGAACCCGCCCCGGCGGCAGGCGCACGGACGACAGGCGCACGGACGACAGGCGCGCGGACGACAGGCGCGCGGACGACAGGCGCGTGATCGCGTCCGGGGCGGGGCGGCGTGCTCGGCGGGCGCCGGTTGGTGGTGCTGCATGTGTGCTGGACCGCAGACGGCAGGATCGCGTGCCCGCAAGCGCGCCGAACCTGCCGCCCGGCAAGCTCCCTCGCCACGCGAGATCTGGGGCTGCCCCGCCACGCGCGGATGGTGCTGTTTCGCCACGCGCGATCTGGGGCTGCCCCGCCACGCGCGGACGGTGCTGTTTCGCCACGCGCGATCTGGGGCTGCCCCGCCACGCGCGGACGGTGCTGTTTCGCCACGTGCGATCCAGCGGGAACGGGGGTCAGGTCAGAGGCTCGCCGCTCGGGACAGACCCGAGGCGTCACGACCAGGCCCGACGACCGGCGTCCAATTGTCACCGCTGGCCCGACATGACAATGCCGGCATCGGGATCGCCGCGCTCCAGGAGGCCACGTCGCCGGCTCATCTGGCGCCCGTGTTCGTGAGAACACGCGTCACTTGTCGACAAGTGTGAGCCGCAGGTCGAACCAGGATCGGGGACGCCAGTGCGCACTCGTCGGCCACGTCCAGAGTCGACACGACACCGCCCAGGGTTGTGCTCACCGACCTGCTGGGCACCGCTGAACGGCGGCGAACCTAGGTGCAGGCGAGGTCATGCCGGTCGGGGCGGAAGACGATCTCGAGCGCGTACTGCGGTGAGCCGCTCGATCCGTGCAGCGTGAACCGGACCTGCTGGCCGTCGAACCGGCGGTCGGCGCAGAGCAGGACGGCCAGGTCGCCGGTCGCGATGGTCCATCCGCCGTCTTCGAGGAGACCGCGGTAGTACGCGACCACCGCGTCCTGGGGGAGGGACGGGTCCGCGCCGATCATGGTCGACGCGATGCCCGAGTCGTCGCTGTCGCGCTGGCACGGTGCCGCGTGGTGGTCGCCGGTGCGGGTCAGGCCGGGGCGGAGGGTGGTGAGGACCGGGTCGGCCGCGAGCTGTTCGGTGAGCCGCCGGTCGTGTTCGGTGCACTCGGGGGTGGTGAACATCGACAGCATCGGCGACACGGACGTCCACGCAACCGTCCCCACGGCCGCCACGATGACAGCGGTTGTCGCCGCGGCGGCAGCGACAGCCCATCGCAGCCGTCGTGCCGGCGGTTCGGCCTCGTCCGCGGGATCCCACACCTGGACATCATTGAGCGCGACAGGCAACCGGGCAAACCCCGCCCGGCCAGCGATGGCCCGCAGTGACCAAGAAGGCCGAGCAGGTGAGGTCAGATCAGGTCAGGAGCTTCGTCAGGACCGCGGCGGCGGTGGAGACGGCGTCGTCGGTGAGGTCGAGGTGGGTGGTGAGGCGGACCGTCCGCGGGCCGAACGGGGACACCAGCACGCCCTGCTCGGCGGCTGCCGCCGTCAGCTGCGCCGCGTCCAGCGGCGCCGCGCGCAGGTCCAGCATGACCAGGTTGGTCTCGACGCGGGCGGGGTCCGCGGCGCCGGTCGGGGCGAGCGCCGCCGCCAGGTGCTGCGCCTTGGCGTGGTCGTCGGCGAGGCGGTCGATGTGGTGGCGGAGGGCGTACAGGCCGCCGGCGGCGAGGATGCCGGCCTGCCGCATGCCGCCGCCGAGGCGCTTACGGATCAGGCGGGCCTCGGCGATGCGGGCGGCGGAGCCGATCACCAGGGAGCCGACGGGCGCGCCGAGGCCCTTGGAGAGGCAGACGGAGAGGGTGTCGAAGAGCTGCCCGTACGTCGCCAGGGGGACGCCGGTGGCGACGTGCGCGTGCCAGATGCGGGCGCCGTCGCAGTGCAGCAGCAGGCCGGCGTCGTCGCAGACGGTGCGCAGCGCCTGCAGGGCCTCCAGCGGGATGATGGTGCCGCCGCCGCGGTTGTGGGTCTGTTCGACGGCGATCGCGCTGGTGGCGACGGTGTAGCCGCCGGGCTGGCGGATCATTCCGGCGACCGTGGCCACGTCGAGAGCACCGCCGGCGAAGGGCCACGTGCGGGTGGAGATGCCGCCGTACGCGGCGGCGGCGCCCATCTCGTACGTGACGACGTGCGCGTCGGCGTCGCAGAGCAGCTCGCCGGCGCGCGGGACGACGAGCTGCAGGGCGATCTGGTTGGCCATGCAGCCGGACGGCGTGAAGAGGGCCGCCTCGTGGCCGAACAGCGAGGCGGCGTAGGACTGCAGCTCGTGCAGCGTCGGGTCCTCGTCGAACACGTCGTCCCCGACCGGCGCCGAAGCCATGGCAGCACGCATGGCCGGCGTCGGCCGGGTGACGGTGTCCGAACGAAGATCCGCTAACACATCAGCCACGCAGCATCTCCGCGACGAGGAACGCCAGCTCCAGGGACTGCTGCGTGTTGAGGCGCGGGTCGCAGGCGGTCTCGTACCGGCCGGGGAGGTCCTCGTCGACGATCGCCTGGGCGCCGCCGAGGCACTCGGTGACGTCCTCGCCGGTCAGCTCGACGTGCAGGCCGCCCGGGTGGGTCTCCAGCTCGCGGTGGACCTCGAAGTAGCCGAGGACCTCGTCGACGATGCGGTCGAAGTGCCGGGTCTTGTACCCGTTGGACGACTCGTGGGTGTTGCCGTGCATGGGGTCGCACTGCCAGACGACGCGGCAGCCGGCCGCGGTGACCTTCTCCACGATCGGCGGGAGCGCGTCGCGGACCTTGTTGCTGCCCATGCGGGCGACGAACGTGAGCCGGCCCGGGATGTTGTCGGGGTTGAGCTTCTCGAACAGCTCGAGCGCCTGCTCGGGGGCGGTGCTGGGGCCGAGCTTGACGCCGATCGGGTTGGCGATGCGCGACATGAAGTCGACGTGGGCGCCGTCGATCTGGCGGGTGCGCTCGCCGATCCACAGGAAGTGCCCGGACAGCCCGTACGGCCGGCCGCCGGCGATCCGGGCGAGCGGCCGCTCGTATTCCAGGGCGAGGGCCTCGTGCGAGCAGTACAGGGTGACGGTGCGCAGCGCCTCGTCGTCGTTGACGCCGCAGGCCTGCATGAAGCGCAGCGCGCGGTCGATCTCGCGGGCGATCGCCTCGTAGCGCTGGCCGGCGGGCGAGGTGACGACGAAGCCCTTGTTCCAGTCGTGGACGGCGTGCAGGTCGCCCATGCCGCCGCCGAGGTACGCGCGGAGCATGTTCATGGCGCTGGACGAGTTGGCGTAGGCGCGGATCATCCGCTGCGGGTCGGCGACGCGGGCCTCAGGGTCCTGGTCCAACGAGTTGATCATGTCGCCGCGGTACGCCGGAAGCCCCAGCGAATCGAGGGCCGCGGAGCGTGGCTTGGTGAACTGGCCGGCGACCCGGCCGAGCTTGATCACGGGCAGGGACGCGCCGTAGGTGAGCACGACCGCCATCTGCAGCAGCGTGCGGGCGTTGCCCAGGACGTGCGCCTCGGTGTTGTCGGCGAACGTCTCGGCGCAGTCGCCGCCCTGCAGCATGAACGCCTTGCCGTCGGCGACGAGGGCGAGCCGCTCGCGGAGCTGGTCGACCTCGTAGGGCGCGACGATCGGCGGCACCGACGCCAGCAGCTGGCCGACCTCGTCGACCGCCGCCTGGTCGGGCCACGGCGGGGTCTGCGCACGGGGCAGGGCGCGCCAGTGGTCGAGACCGAACTCGTCGTCCTCGGAGTTGCCCGCGACGGCCACTCGGGAGATCTCGGGACCGGGGTATGTGAAGTGGTGCCACTCCTGCCGCATACGCAAAAGCCTACCGACCCCTCGGCCCGGACGGGTGTCGCCATCCCGCCCGGTCCCGGAGTACGGAACGCACGGACCCGGACCACGGAACACGGGCCGGGCGCACGGAACGCGCGGGCCCGGCGCACGGAACGCGTGCGCCCGGTCCGCGGGAACTGAGACGCAGCCCACGGTGCCGGAGCCCGCGAGCTACATGTTGATCATGTGGCCGGCCAGGCCGTGGATCGCTTCCTTGACGGCCTCGCCGAGGGTCGGGTGGGCGTGGACGTTGCGGGCGACCTCGTGCACCGTCAGGTCCCACTGCTGCGCCAGGGTCAGCTCCGGCAGCAGCTCGGTGACCTCCGGCCCGATGAGGTGCGCACCGAGCAGCTCGCCGTACTTGCCGTCGCTGATGATCTTCACGAAGCCGGTCGCGTCGCCGAGGCCGTGCGCCTTGCCGTTGGCGGTGTACGGGAACTTGACGACCTTCACGTCGAAGCCCTTCTCGCGGGCCTGCGCCTCGGTCCAGCCGAAGCTGGCGATCTGCGGCTGGCAGTACGTCGCGCGGGGGATCATGACGTAGTCGAGCTCCATCGTCTCCGCGCCGGCGATCGTCTCGGCGGCGATGATGCCCATCGACTCGGCGGCGTGCGCGAGCATCAGCTTCGCGGTGACGTCGCCGATGGCGTAGATGTGCGGCACGTTGGTGCGCAGCCGCCCGTCGACGTCGATCGCCCCGCGCTCGGTGAGCGCCACGCCGGTCTTCTCCAGCCCGTACCCCGCGACGCGCGGCTGGAAGCCGATCGCCTGCAGCAGCTTGTCCGCCTCGAGCACCTGCGCGGCGCCGTCCTTCCCGACGACCTCGACGCTCACGCCGTCGGCGGTCTCGGCGACGGCGGAGACCCGCGTCGAGGTCAGCACCTGGATGCCGAGGCGCTTGTACCGCTTCGCCAGCTCGGCGGACACCTCGGCGTCCTCCAGCGGGACGAGCCGGTCGAGGAACTCGACGATGGTGACCTTGACCCCGTAGTTGTGCAGCACGTAGGCGAACTCGACCCCGATCGCGCCGGCCCCGGCGATGATGATCGACGACGGCAGCTCCTCGGACAGGATCTGCTCCTCGTACGTGACGACCTTGTCGGACAGCGACGTGCCGGGCAGCAGCCGGGTGGTCGCACCGGTGGCGATGATCGCGTTGGCGAACGTCACCGTGTCGTCGCCGACCTGCAGGGTGTGGTCGTCGAGGAAGACGCCGCGGCCGTGGTACTGGCGGATCTCGTTCTTCTTCATGAGGTAGTGCACGCCCTTGACCCGGCCGTCGGCCACCTTGCGGCTGCGCTGGAACGCGGCGCCGTAGTCGAAGGTCACCGAGCCCTGGATGCCGAACGTCTTGGCCTCGGCGGTGAAGATGTGCGCCAGCTCCGCGTTGCGCAGCAGCGCCTTGCTGGGGATGCAGCCGACGTTGAGGCAGACGCCGCCCCAGTACTTGTCCTCGACGATCGCGGTGCGCAGGCCGAGCTGCGCGGCGCGCACGGCGGCGGTGTAGCCGCCGGGACCCGCACCGAGGACTACAACATCGAAGTGGTCGCTCATAACCAGTCCTTGCGTTTGAAGGTGACGTACAGCCACACGGACAGCACCACGATCAGCACGGCGGAGGTCACGAACCCGGCGTGGTGCTCATAACCCGGAAAAGGCAGATTCTGCCCGTAGTAACCCGTAACAGCCGTGGGCACCGCGATGATGGCCGCCCAGCTGGTGACCTTCTTCATGATGTTGTTCATCCGGTTGCCCTGGACCGCGAGGTTCGACTCCAGGATGGTCGCGACGAAGTCGCGCAGCCCCTCCGTCCACTCCGTGACCCTCAGCACATGGTCGTACAGATCCTGGTAGTAGGGGGCGATCTCCTCGTCGACGAGCTTGGCGCGGGTCAGGCCGTTGACCACCTCGCGCATCGGCAGCACGACCTTGCGCAGGTGGCTGAGGCTGCGCCGGAGCCGGAAGCTGCGCTGCTGCACCTGCCGGACCGCCTGCGGGGTCTCCTCGAAGAGCGTGTCCTCGAGGGCCTCCAGGGCGTCGTCGAGCGCCTGCACCGCGTCGAAGTGCCCGTCGACGACGACGTCGAGCAGCCCGTGCAGGAGGTACGCCACGCCGTGCCGGGCCAGCTCGGACGTCGCGTCCCAGCGGCGTACCGCGGCGTCCATGTCGAACCCGTCGCCGTGCACGGTGATCAACGCCCGGCCGGTGATGAACGCCGACACCGGGCACACGGTCAGCTCGCCGCCGTCGCCCTCGAAGGTCGCCTGGTACGCGCTGAGGAACAGGTGCCCGTGGTAGTGGCTCAGCTTCGGCCGCTCCCGGGGCGACGACGCGTCCTCGATCGCCAGCTGGTGCAGGCCGAACTCCTCCTGCACCCGCTCGTACACCTGCGGCGACGGCGACACGAGATCCAGCCACACCACCGTGTCCTCGGCGGCCAGGTGCTCCGAGATATCGTCGAGCGGGAAATCCTCGGCCACCAGGTCACCGTTGCGGTAGAGCCGCGTTCGCGCCATGCCGTCATCCAACCAGAAGGAGGCAGGCGTGGCAGCGTTCACCGAGGCGACGCAGGTCCGGCCCACCGGCGACGGCTTCGACGCCGAGCTCGATCCACTGTGGACTGTCGGCGGCAAGCCCAACGGCGGCTACCTCCTGGCGATCCTCGCCCGCGCCGCGGTCGAGGACGCCGGCACGCACCCCGACCCGCTGTCGGCGAGCGCGGTCTACCTGTCGCCGCCGGACCCCGGCCCGGCCACCGTCACCGTCGAGGTGCTGCGCACCGGCCGGACCGCGAGCCAGGTCCGGTCGCGGCTGTGGCAGAAGGACCGCGCGTGCGTCGAGGCGCTGTTCACCCTCGGCACCCTGGCGGCCGCCGGCGAGCCGCGCTGGGTCGACGCGCAGCCGCCACCGGTCGCCGCCGAGCAGGGCCTGTTCCCGACGCCGTCGGAGGCGCCCGGCACGGGGCTGCGCATCGACATGCTGGACCAGTTCGAGCAGCGCATCGACTGGCAGGCGGTCGGTGACCCGCCCGGCGAGCTGCGCGGCTGGCTGCGGCTGCCGGACGGCGCGGCGTGGGACCCGGTGTCGCTGCTGTTCGCCGCGGACGCGTTCCCGCCGGCGACGTTCACCCTCGGCAGCCACGGCTGGACCCCGACGCTGGAGCTCACCGTGTACGTGCGGGCGGTCCCCTCCCCCGGTCCGCTGCGGGTCCGGCAGCGGGCCCGGCTGCTCACCGAGAGCCTCGTCGACCAGGTCTGCGAGATCTGGGACGCGCGGGACCGGGTCGTCGCGCAGGCGACCCAGCTCGCCGCGTACCGGATGCCGGCAGCATGACCGTCGTGCCGGCACGATGACGTCGCGCCCCGCACCGGACGGTGCGGGGCGCGACTGCGGGAGAGGAGGTTACCGCTTGACCCGTTTCCGCACGCTCTTGCTGGTGCTCCGCCACGCGTTGGTCGCAGCCTTCATGGCCCGCTGACGCGGGGTCTGCTTCCGGCGGCTCCGCACGACCGTGACCACCGCGACGACCACGGTGGCGACACCGGCCGCGGCGGCGGTCACCAGCGGAACGGGCCGACGGCGTGCCACGTCCTTGCCCTGCTCGGCCAGCTCGGCCGCGCGCTGCTTGGTCTTGGCGGACATCGTGTCGACCGTGTTGCCAAGGTCGTCGCGAGTATCGATGGCGGGGCCACCGATCTTGCTCCCGTTCGCATGTGTGACGCTCATCGCTGCCCCTTTCTCTCTCTGAGAGCAGGTTGCCCATCCACCGCGGTGCTCAATCACCGCAATGTCGTGAAGATCGGCGCATGGTCGGACGTCACTGCCGTGCCGACGCTGACCTCGGCGCAGGTCAGGCCCCTGACCAGGACGTGGTCGATCTGCTTGACGGGCTTGTCGGCGGGGAACGTGCGCACCGGCCGGAACGCCGCGAACCCGTCCGCGTAGCCGGCGTCGGCGAACGCGCGCATCGCCGCGTCACCGGGCTCGATGTTGAGGTCACCGGCGATGAACGTCGGCCGGTCGCCGCCGAACCGGGTCGCGAACGCGGCGATCTCGCCGACCTGGACGAGGGGTTCGGCGTCCGGCGGCGGCTGGATGTGCGTCGACACGACCGCGATCTCCCGGCCGCCGAACCGCACGACGACGCCGAGGGCCTGGGCGCCCGTCGGCGCGCCGACCGCCGACAGCCGCACCGTCTCGGCGGCGGTGACCGGCAGGTTCGTCAGCACCGCGTCGCCCCAGACGGCGTCGGCGGCGGGGGCGAACCAGTACCGCATCCCCAGCCGCGTCGCGAGGGTCCGCAGGTCGTCGTGGCCGCCGTTGAGCACCCACGCCCGGTCCACCTCGGACAGGACCACGACGTCAGGGTCCGACGCGGCGATCGCGCGGGCCGCCGCCGCCGGCCGGAAGGTGCCGTCGAGCCCGAAGCCCATGCGGATGTTGTACGCCGCCAGCCGCAGCCCCCGATCCGCGCCGGCCGCGTCGGCCCGCTCGACCGGCGGGGTCGTGGTGGCCCCGAGCAGCGGCACGAGCAGGCACACCGCGACGGCCGCGAGACCCGTCCGCCACGGCACGCCGGTCGCGGGCGCGCCGGCGCCGGAGCGCAGCAGGATCCAGGCGGGGGCGAGCGCGACCGCGACCGGCACCCACTGGTTGGGGTAGCCGAGGTCGTAGGCGGCGTAGTAGGCGACGGCGGCGACCGCGAACACGAGCATCCCGGCGAGGGCGGCGTACCCGGACCGCGCGTTCCGGCCGGCGTCGGGCTCGGGTGGCGTGTCGGCGGCCGCGGCGCGGAACGCCCAGCCGAGCGCGCCGCAGCCGAGCAGCAGGGCGACGAACAGGCCGCCCGGGCCGTGTGACAGGCCGAAGACGATCGCCGCCGCGACGATCGTCACCGCGGCCGCGACCCGCTCGAAGCGGCCCCTGAGCGGGCCGGTCGCCCCGGCGAGGAAGCCCACCACGGCCAGGCCGAGCAGCAGCTCCGGCACGGCGGGCGGGGGTGTGGTGGCGACGGGGTCGAAGCCGTAGGACAGGGCGACGGTCGCGACCGCCGGTGACAGCGCGAACATGCCGGCGAGGAGCATCGCCGGCCCCACGAGGAACCAGGCGGCGGCGGACGTCCTACCGGGTGGCGTGCGCCGCTGGTACCAGATGAACACCAGGCACTCGGCGGCGACGAGCGGCGCGGCCCACCACCGTGACTGCCACGTCAGGTCGACGGTGCGCAACGCCGCGTGCTGCAGCGCGGCGGCGGCGAGCCCGACCGGGACGCCGACGGCCGCCGGTCCGCCCCGCACGGCGGTCGCCGCGAGCCACGACAGCCCGGCGAGCAGGCCGATCGAGGCGACGTACAGCTGGGCCTGTCCACCGTGGACGAACAGCAGCGCGAACCGGGCGGCGACGAGCCCGGCGCCGGCGGCGAGCGCGACCGTCGCCGCGTGTCTCCCGGCGCCCCACCGGGCGGCGAGCGGCACCACCGCGAACGGGACCAGGAACCACAGGAGCGCGAACGCGCCCATGAGCTCGGCCGGTGTCGACGCGGCCTGCCCGAAGATCGTGATGATCGACGGGAGCCAGACCCGGAGCAGGTCGACCAGGAGCAGGGTCCCCGCGGCGGTGCTCAGCAGCGGGGCGGGGACGCGGGAGTCAGTCCTCGCGAACGACAACCTGGACGGCGGCGTCATCGTCGAGACGATAGCCGACGCCGCGCACGGTGGCGATGATCCGTGCGGCCTCGCCGAGCTTGACCCGCAGGCGCCGCACGTGGACGTCGACGGTGCGCTCGGTGCCGACCATGTCGTAGCCCCAGACCTGGCGCAGCAGCTGCGCCCGGCTGAACACGCGGCGCGGGTGCTCGCAGAGGAACAGGAACAGGTCGTACTCGCGGCGGGTCAGCGGCACGGGCGCGCCGTCGCGCAGGACGAGCCGGGACCCGGTGCACAGGAAGAGCGACGGGGCGTCGGGTGCGGCCGCGCCGATCCGCTTGACCTTCGCGTCGACGCCGCCGATGACGGTGTCCGGGGTCTCGACCAGCCGCAGGTTGCGGCCGGTGTGCTGGGACGGCCCGTGCTGCAGGGTGTGCGCCGGCGTGGCGGCGCGCTGCAACGGGGGCTGGGGCTGCTGGGTGCGCTGGATCTGCTGCTTGGCCTGGCTGGCGGCGAGCGCCTCGAGGTCGCTGATCAGGCGGGACGCCTCCGGTGGGAGCTCGTCACCGCCGTTGAGGGTGATGTGCACGGTGATGGTGACCACCGAGGGCGCCACCTCTGGCGCACCGACGACCGAAATGGCCATTTTCAATTCCTCTCGAAAAGCCTTTGCAATGACGCCGAATCAACGAACCGTCACTCGACAAAGGCCGTCGAAATGGTGTGCACGTCGCGAGACCCACGCCGGGTCAAGGTGTACCTCAAGGCACATGGGACCGACCTTACCAGCATCGTCACCCATAGCGACAGGGCTGTAACCTGCCGCACAGAATTGATCGATGACAATTCGTCTGATGTTTTCGGCCGACATTCACCGGCCATTCACGACACGTCTACGAGTCCAGCCTGGTCACCGCACGGCGATGGGTCAATCCCTTCCCGCATGTTGAGAAAGCCCGGTCATCGCCGATCACCGGAACCATGCCGAGGTGCGCACATGTTGACGACAAATCCTATCCACTAGATAGAATCTCGTCGTCCACCATATGGGATCGAGGCACGCAACTCGCCAGGGCTGACAATACTCGCACCGAGCTCGCGCACCCGTTCGCGGAGCTCCCGGTCGGCGGTGACCACCACGACAGGCCGGTGACCGACATTGTCGGCGACGAGCGCGACGATGTGGTCATCCCCGGATCGCGGCGCGTCTTCCACGTGCACGCCCGCGACCGGCGGCACGCCGCGGGCGGCGCCCTCCACCACCAGGGTCACCGCGCCGAGCAGCGGCGGGGGCAGCGCGGCGGCGTCCCGCGCGGCCAGGGCGTCCCGGAGCCGGGTGGCCGCCCCGCGCCGGTCCCGCCACCAGCCGTCGGGCACGGATCCGACGACGTTGGCGCCGTCGACCACGATCAGCGGCTCGTCCCGCCCGCCGTCCACGTCTGCCGGCCGCCCGCCGCGCGCATTCGTCCGCCGCTCGTTACGCTCGTTCGCCGGCCACCCGCCACGCAGGTTCGCCGGGCGCTCGTCATCCACATTCGTCGGACGCTCGTCACCCACGTTCGCCGGCCGCTCGTCATCCACATTCGTCGGACGCTCGTCACGCTCGTTCGCCGGCCGCTCGTCACCCACGTTCGCCGGCCGCTCGCCATCCACGTTCGCCGGCCGCTCGCCATCCATGTGAGCAGTCTTACCCAGTCCTCGCGGGGAACGCCTCAGCCGCACCCGCACCGCGCCGATGTCGAGCACCGGAGGCGCCATGGAACAGATCCGCGAGACGGCCGGTGTCACCCTGCGCACCATCATGCGGTACGTGCGCGCCAGGGGCGGCGACACCGCGGTCACGCACGTGCTCAACCTCGCCGGCGAACACGAGCCGCCCGAGGCGTACGACGACGCCCGCCGCTGGTGGTCCTACGAGACGAAGATCAACGTCTTCGCGGCGGCCGCGCAGGCCCTCGGCGACGAGTCCGTCGGGCTGCGCGTGGGGCAGAGCATCCTGTCGTACTCCGTCAACACCCCGCTGCGGCTCGGCCTGCTGCTGCTCGGCGGCCCCACCCAGCTCATCCGGCTCATCGCGACCACCAGCGCCAAGTTCAACGCCGCCGCCGACATGTCCACGCTCTCCACCGGACACGGCACGGCCAGCGTCCAGTACCGGCTGCGCAACGGCTACCAACCCAGCCGCTACGACTGCGACTACACCCGCGGGCTGCTCACCCAGCTGCCGGCGCTCTTCGGCCTGCCCGCCGCCACCGTCACCCACGACGTGTGCCAGGTCCGCGGCGCCGAGGCGTGCGTCTACAACGTCCGCTGGCGGCAGCGCCGGCTGTTCTCCTGGCTGTGGCGGGGCCGCCACCGCGACGACGACGCCGCCGACGACATCCTCGCCGGCCGGATGGAGCTGCTCCAGCGCACGGTCGCCGAGCTGGTCGCCGCCGAGCAGCCGGAGCGGGCCCTCGCGCTCGTCGCCGACCGGGCCGGCTACGCGGTGAACGCCCAGGCGTTCCTGCTGGTCGCCTCCCCCGCGCCGGACCAGCCGCGGCAGGTGCACGGCTACGGGCTCACCGACGCCGAGATCGCCGTGCTCACCGACGCGCCGCCGACCAGCTTCGCCGGCACGATCGTCGCCGACATCGCCTCACCCAACCGCTACTACGGCTACCTCGTCGCGTACTGCGAGGACTTCTTCGACGCCGAACGCCGCATGCTCGACGCCTACGCGAACCTCGCGGCCGTCGCCCTCGACGCGCTGTCGGCGCTGGAGACGGCGGCCGAGCGGCAGCGGACCGCGGAGAGCCTCCTGGCGCTCGCCCGCCAGCTCACCCTGGCCCGGACCTCGACCGAGGTCGCCGAGTTCACCGCCGACGCCGTCAAGTCCGTCATGGGTGCCGACTCCGCCACCGTACTGCTGCACCAGCGCGGCAAGCTCCGCATGGTCGCCAACGCGGGCGCCAGCGACGGCCGGCTCCGCAAGGCGCACAACCTCACCGTGTCCCCGCAGGACACCGCCCTCTTCGACCGCTTCCGCGACGGCACCGGCCAGCCCCGCGTCTACGACAGCAGCAGCGACGAGCCGTTCATCCGCGCGATGCTCGACACCTTCGGCCACGACATGATGATCATCGTGGACATCGCGCTGCCGGACCACCCGTACGGCATCCTCGTCGCCGCCTACGACACCCCGCAGGGCACCGCCCGGGCCCGCGAGATCACCAACCGGATGGCCGGCGTCGCCGACCAGGCCGCCACGGCCCTGCGCACCTGCGAGCTGCTCGACGAGACCTGGCGCCTGGCCCACGTCGACGCCCTCACCGGCCTGGCGAACCGCCGCGCGTTCATGTCCGCGCTGGACGCCGCCCTCAGCACCGGCGAGGGCGCCGTGCTCTTCATCGACCTCGACGGCTTCAAGTCCGTCAACGACACCCTCGGCCACGCCGCCGGCGACGAGCTGCTCACCGCCGTCGCCGGCCGCCTGGGCGCCTGCATCCGCACCGGCGACCTGGTCGCCCGCCTCGGCGGCGACGAGTTCGTCGTGCTCACCCACGGCACGCTGGGCGCCTCCGGCGTACCAGACTTGGCGGAGCGGATCCGGCACGCCTTCACCGAGCCGATCGCCGTGCGCGGCTCCTCATCCGTCACCGCCCGCGCCAGCGCCGGCGGCACCCACTTCCACCTCGGCGAGGAACCCCAACACGTCCTGCACCGCGCCGACACCGCCATGTACGAAGCAAAACGCCTACTCACCACCGTCTACAACTAACCCCGCCCCACTCCGTCACCGCCAACTCACGGCGAGCAACATCGCCCAGATCAATTAGATCATCCGTGCTACGGTGCAGAAGCGGTCCAGCACCACCGGCCGTGCCCTATCGCCACCACGCCGGCAGGACCGGACTCCGAACCCGCTCAGCGTCGACGCCCATCCACCCCCACGAAACGCGCCCCACCCGCGCACGACACACGCCCACCCGCGCGCCTGATTCGCATTCACGCTCCACGATCAACGCTTGCGCAGCGACGCACGGCGGGCGGCCCGCACACACACTCGGCGTGACGCACGGCGGGCGGCCCGCACACACACTCGGCGTGCAGCGGCCCACACACCGGCTTCACCCGTGCGCGACCCCTCCGCCTTCCAAACCGCCGGCGCGGGCCTCGCCGTGCTGATTCTCGCCCCGACGGTCGCCCTTCTCCCCCGCCCTGGGCACCGCGACCGCATGGCAGCAACGCGTGACCCAGCACAACGGCCACATCGCGCCCCCGGCGAGCACCCTCGGTGCGCGTGGCCGTCACGGCGTCTGGGCGTAACAGCTGGTCAGCGGCCGCCCCGCAGGTGGGCGAGCATCGCCTGGCTGGCTTCCCATCCGTCGCGCATCGCCCATCCGTCGCGCGTGACCCAGTCGCCACAAATAACCTGAATGCCATATTTTGCCCAGAAAGCGCATATCCGTTATAGGACTTATCTCGCCCAAGCTTCGCATCTCGTAGACGCAGCAGCAGGTTCGTGGTCACGTCGACGGTCGTCGCTGGCGCGTCGGGCAGTGATCGCAGCGCGGACAAAAAACAGGCGGGTCACCTCGCACGACGCCGCGCCTCGACCGCTGTCGCCAGTCAGCCCGCCACGGTCCGACCCGCCAGCCGCGTCGGCGCGCAGACGTTGGTCAATGCCCAGCTTTGCCCCCTTTGTGCAATAGACAGTGCGCGATCCACCTACAGTTCGATCTTTGTTTTGGGGGTGGATCGCGCAACGTCTATCCCGGAAAGGGGCATTTTGGGGCATTGATCGATGTCTGTGGAGGAGGGGCGGGAACCGCGCGGAAGCTGTTGCTCATGAGGAGCCGGCGGCAGCCGGGAAACGGGGCACGAGTGTCGTCAATGGGTGGAGCTGAGGTGGGCGAGCATCGCCTGGTTGGCCTCCCAGCCGTCGGGGAAGCGGACCGGGACGTTCAGGTGGACGGGCTCGGCGGACGGGTGGGTGTCGAGGAGTTCGGCGATGCCGGCCCGGGCGACGACGACGCAGGCGTGCCGGTGGCGGGAGGCGAGCACGCACAGGCGGCCGGCCTCCAGGTGGAAGGCGCTCGCGTCGCGGCGGCCGGAGAGGGGGTGCAGGATGACGGTGACGTCGTACTCGCGGCCCTGGAGGCGGTTCGCGGTGTCGACCGTGACGTCGGTGGCGGCGGTGCCGGCCAGGGCCTGGCGGATCGCGGCGACCTGGTCGCGGTGGGCGGCGCCGACGGCGATCCGGTCGACGGTGACGGGGCGGCCGTCCGGGGCGTGCTCGGAGTAGGCGACGGGGCCGCGCTGCAGCAGCCGGTTCACCAGGGCGGCGATCGCGGCGACCGCCTCCCGGTCGGTGCGCACCGTGTGCCGGGCCGGCAGCTCGTGCAGCGCCCAGCCGGTCCGGCGGGCGGTCTCCAGGGTCGCGTCGAGGCGGAAAAGATCGTGGTCGCCGCCGAGGGCACGGGCGGCGAACTCCAGGCGGCGGTCCAGCGGTTTCGTGCCGGCCTCGAACGGCGTGAACGGGTAGAACGCCGAGGACACCACCGCCGCCGCCGACGGCGGGAGGCGCCACGACACGGGCAGCCGGTGGACGGGCAGGTCGGGGTTGTGCCGCAGCAGGACCGCGACCGCGCTCTGCATCGGGTCCCAGGACAGGCCCGCCCAGCGTTCCACGGCGACGACGGAGAAGGGGTCCAGCTGGCCGGGGTCGCCGACGAAGAGCGCGCGGGAGAAGCGGCCGGCGACGCGTAACAGCATGTCGGAGCGCATCTGGTACGCCTCGTCGACGATCGCCCGCTCCCAGCTGCCGTCGGTGACGGTGGCCCACTTCGCGGCGGTGCCGATGGTGACGGCGCTGGCGTTCATGTCGCTGACGGCGCCGCTGACGGTGACGGTGCCGTGCCTGATGACGCGCTGGGCGGGGACGTAGGTCGACGCGGACAGCCGGCCGATGGCGAGGGTCGGCGCGGCGGTGGCGAGCCGGTCGATGAGGTCGTCGACCTGCTCGTTGGTCTGGGCGACCACCATCAGCCGTTCGCCGGATTCCGCCAATGTACGAGCGGCGCGCACCACCAGCGTCGACTTCCCGGCACCGGGCGGGGAGTCGACCACGACGCCACGCCCGGCGGCCGAGCCGAAGTCGCGCAGGATGTCCTCGATGACGCCGGTCACGACCAACCCCCCACAACGTCGGGCAGAAACCTCACGACCAGTCCTCCACGGCGTCGTTCTCGCTGGGGCCGTACTCGACCGTCGGCGGCGGGCCGCCGTGCGTCCACGGGGTGTCGTCGCGGCTCGGGAAGCGGCCCGGCGGCTGGTACGCGTCGGTGACCGGCCCGTACGTGACGCGCTCCCCCACCTCCGGCACCGACCCCGGCGCCGGCTGCTTCGTGGAGCGGCCCATGCCCTTCGACAGCTCCAGGGTGACGTCCACGCTGGACACCTCCACGACCATCGCCTGCTGGGCGAGGCGCGCCGGGGAGACCAGCAGCGCGCCCGGCTCGAGCCGCACCGGGTCGTCCGTCTGGACGGTGATGTGCGGGCGCAGCGCCGCCTTCTTGCCCGACGTGTCGACCCGGTTCGGCGACGCCGCGACGACGGTACCGGTGAAGGCCTCCCCGGACAGCCGGAACTCGGCCATGACGAGCGGGTCGTCGAGGGCCCGCTGCGCGTCGAACCGGGCCTGCTCGCGTTCGAGCCGGTCGAGGCGGCCGGCGGCGGCGACCGCGCTGTCCCGCCGGGGCTGCGGCAGCGCGGTCCCGTCGGCGAGGCCCATGTGGTACATGGTGAAGACGTCGCGGTCCATGGCCCAGCGGGTCTCGACGGACGCGCCGGCGGGCCGGGCCCGCAGGAGCCGGACGGCCTGCCAGGTCAGGTCCCAGGTGGGCTGCATCTGGTCGGCGACGGCCGCGGTCAGCGCCGCGAGGGCCCGCTCCCGGGCGAAGTCGTCGTCCGACCGGGCGACGGTGGCGAGGGCCGGCGCGAGGATCTCGTTGTCGAACGTCGGGTCGGTGCTCGGCCCGGCCGGCGGTGAGCGCAGCGGGTCCTCGGCGAGCGCGGCCGCGGCGGCGCCGTCCAGGCCGCCGGGCGGGTCGATCCAGCCGAGCAGGGCGGCGAGGTTGGCGTCCTCCAGGCCGCTCTGCCCGGTCGCCCAGTGGTTGCCGAGGACCTCGGTCATGGCCAGCAGCATCGACGAGCCGGGGTGGTCGGCGCGTTCCCGCAGGAACGTCAGCCACTGCCCGAGGATCGGCACGGTCCGGTGTACGGGGTACGGCCCGAACGGCCGGCGGAACCTGGTCGAGCGGCCCAGCAGGCGCACGAACTCGATCCCGCCCCGGTTGGGGACGATGACCTGCGGGGCCTCGGCGTACCGCAGCTTCGTGCCGGACGTGGCCGAGTCGACGCTGCGCGCGCAGCCGTCCACGTAGGACAGCACGACGCGGGCGAGCTCGGCGACGAAGTCGAAGCGCTGGGTGCGGTCGCGCGGGTTGGCGACGACGAGCAGCCGCGGCTCGTCCGGGTCGGTGCCGACGATCGCGGCGAGGGGCGCGGCCGCCTCGCCGGCGAGGCTGAGCGGCACGAGGACGAGGGGGTTCGCGGCGATGTGGGTGTGCCGGACGGTGGTCAGGGGCTGGGCTTTCCCCGACTCGACCGCCTCCGCCCTGGCGAGGGCCGTAAGGATGCTCACGTCAACGGCTCACACAGCTCGCGCGGCTCGGACACGTTGCTCACGGCGGTCAGCCGATGCCGTCGAGGCACTCGGTGCGCAGCTTGTGCGCGAAGCGCAGCAGGCCGGCGATCTCCTCCTGGCCGGCGCCCGGCGTCAGCGTCCCGCGGGCCAGGCCGAGGACCGTGCCGATGCTCTCCACCCCGCCGAGGTCGTCGCGCACCGAGCGGCCCAGCGCGGACGTCGACCCGGCCGCCTCGTCGCGGCAGAAGAACGCCATCTCGCACGTGCCGAGGCAGTCCGGGCTGTACCGGGCGTCGATCGTGCTGACGGCCTTGCGCAGCTCGTCGGCGGGGCGGGTGGCCTGCTGCTCGCCGTCGTAGGCGAGGTCGAAGGTGAGCCCGGCCGGCAGCGCGTCGAGGATCGACTCCAGCCGGGTCAGCCGGGACAGCTGCCGCCGCAGGACGGTGAGCTGCTTGCGCACGTCGACGAGGGTGGCCGTCGGCCGGTTCGCGAAGTTCTCCGGGCAGACGAGGACGACGTTGTGCGACACCGTGTCCTCCGGGTGGCCGAGCTCGGCGAGCAGCTCGCGCATGGCCATCACGTACACCGCGGACTGGGTCGCCGCGGCGGCGGTCTTCCCCGGGTCGGCCTGGCCGTCGATGACCGCGAACGACTTGATCTCGACCACGTGGAACTTCCCGCCGGCCCGGAACGCGATGAGGTCCGGTTCGAGGTACGCGTAGTAGCCGGCGATCTCCAGCCGCAGCATCGGGTGGTCGAACAGCGTCCCGGCGTCGTCGCGGTCGGCGGCGGCCCGCGCGAGCAGCGCCTTCGTCCGCGCGTACCGGACCTCGCGGCTGGCGTTGCCGCCGACGTTGGACAGGTCGTCGTAGGCGACCTCGGGGATCGCCAGGCCGAGCCGCTCGCGGAGCAGCTGCAGCAGCTCGGCGGCGCCGTCGGCCTTCACCTGCGCCTCGAACGCGTTGCCGCGGGCGATCGCGAACCTGGACTGGCCGAAGCCGGCGGGGAAGCCGAGCTGCCCGGCGACGGCGCCCTTGTTGACCCCGGCGGCGTCCATCAGTCCACGGCGGCCGCACCCCGGGTTGCTGGTGAGCGCCGCGATGGTCCGCGCGTTGTGGTTGCGCGGCGCCACCGTGCCACGGATGCGGTCCAACCGGTCGACCAGTGGGTCCATGAGCGGTCTTCTTTCGGGGAAGCAGTTCGCGGTCTCTTGCTACGGCGCGGCACGCCGCGGGCCGGCCGGGGGGTTCCCACCCCGGAGCCCCCCATGCGCCGCAGCGCGACGCACACGTGCCTGTTCATGCCTTGCTCGCGGTACGACGGAGACGCTGCAACCGGGCGCCGAACAGCGCCTCGGATCCGTCCAGGCGTTCCTGTGCCCTGATCGCCGCCGCGGCGCGGTCCGCGGTGTCGGCGTCCAGGTGCACGTCCAGCTCGGCCTGGGCCAGTTCGGCGACTGACTCAGGGGTGATCCCGGCGCCACCCGCGCCGGGGATGCTGGCGGCGAACCGCCACAGCAGCCGGCGGGCGTCGTGGGCGTCCTCGGGCAGCTGCGCCACCCGCTGGGCGACCTTGATCGCGCCGACGAGGAAGTCGACGCGGGCGCTGAGCGGCCCGACCACCCGGGTCTCCAGGGGCCAGGTGGACAGCGCGAGGAGCCCGCGCGCCGGTGACAGCAGGTCCGCGGTCAGCGCCGGGCAGAGGTAGTACGGCCGGCCGAACGGCTGGACGCGGAACGAGCGTTCCTCGTCGCGCCGCAGGCTGGTGAGGCGCGCCGCGACGAGTTCGCCCGGGAAGAAGGCGTCGTGGACGGCGATGATGAGCTTCGGCGCCGCCGGCACCGTGAGCAGGGTCAGCGCGTGATGCACCTGTTCCCGGATCGACAGCATCGGCTTGTGCACCGGCTGCGGCGCCGGCCTGGCCTGGTCCTCCAGGTCGGCGAGGGCGTCGTCCCAGGCGTGCTCCGCCTGGCGCAGCTCGGCCCGCAGGGCACGGGCCTGCATCCGGTCACCGGTGGTGGCGGCCCTTCGCAGCTCGCCACGCAACCGGTCGATCCGCCGCTCGAGCATCTCGATGGTGATCGGTTCGGACACGAACGGCACGGTAGCTGGTTCCAGCAAGTTCCAGCAAAGACCAGTGTCGGCGTGTCGTCTTGCAATTTCCGGTTCGTCCGGTTCGCCACCCGGCGGGTGGCCTACGCCGGTACCGGTTGCCGCTGGTCCTCCAGCCGGCCCGCCGGGACCCGGCCGGGCAGCGGGATGAGCTTCGGTTTGCGCCTGGCGGCGAGGTCCTCGACCCAGCCGAGCGCCAGGACCACGAGCGTGACCAGGGCGAACACGAGCACGACCTGGAGCAGGCCGCCGTACGGGCCGAGCAGCGACACGCCGGCGGCGACCGCCGCGAGCCGGACGGCGGTGATGACCGCCTCGTGCCACAGGTAGATGGTCAGCGCCCGCCGGTTGATCGCCTCGACGGCCGGCTCGGCGGCGCCCAGGCTCAGCGCGGCCGGCGCGGCGTTCAGCATCACCAGCAGGAACGCGGTCGACCACAGCACGTCGGCGACCGGGAGGTCGTTCATGTCGTACCCGCGCGGGCCGGGGTTGGTGTAGAGCATGAACAGACCGATGCCGCCCATGACCAGGCACGCCGGCCAGAGGATCTTCTTCGAGAGTCGCTGGAGGGTGCCGTCGTGGTGGGCGAAGCCGAGCATCCACATCGGCGCGTACATGAAGAAGTCGCGGATCATGCCGCCGCCGCCGTGCCCGGTCTCCCACAGTGCGACCAGGACGCCGAACGGCACGAGCACCGCCGGGATGGGTGCCTTGCGGTACAGCCACAGCAGTACCGGCGACGCGATGATGAACCAGAGGTAGGACCGGACGTACCAGATCTGGCTGAACCAGACGCCGCCCTTCTCCGACGTGGGCGGATCGTCGAGGGGCACGAACCACAGCACCAGGCGCCACGTGTGCTCGAGCCCGCCCATGAACGACATGAGGACGATGGCGAACGCGCCGAGCACCCAGAACGGCACGACGATGCGGCGCATGCGGCGCCCGATCGCCTTCAGCCCGAAGCCTTCGGATCGGTCGAGGGAGGCGGCCATGAGGGAGCCGCCGAGCGCGAACATCAGGCCCATGGCCGGGAACGCGACGGTCAGCCACGCGAAGCCGAGTGTGTGATAGGTCACCACCCGGACGATCGCGACGGCTCGCAGGAGGTCTACGTACCGGTTCCGCATCCCCTACAGGTTGCCCTGACGGTCTTAGCGGCAACCTTGGTTCAGCTCAAAATTGGCTGTGTTTATTCTCAAAGATCCTAGGGAGGACAACCCGTAACTCTTCCGGCAATCGACGCCGTTCACCCGGATCTCACCCGTTTACCCCTTCTCGACCGCGTTCGGTCGCCTGTACGGCCGCCCGCTCGATCGCCGTGACCAGCGAACCGAAGTCGAACCCGCCCTCGTGCGGGACGCCGTTGACGAAGAACGCCGGCGTCCGGGTCACCCCCGCGGCGCGCCCGGCGGCCAGGTCGGCGTCGACGCGTTCGTAGTGCACGCGGGTGCCGCCGGTGCCGGGGAGGCCGAACTGCTCCGCGTACCGGGACAGGTCCGGGTCCTCGAGGCTGTTCTGGTGCGACAGGAGCAACGCGTGCATGCCCCAGAACGATCCGGCGTCGGCGGCCGCCTCCGCGAGCAGCGCCGCCGGCATCGCCCGCGGGTGCTGGTCGACCAGCGGGAAGTGCCGGAACACGAAGCGCAACCGCTCGGCGAAGTGCAGCTGGAGGCGCTCCACGACACCGAACGCCCGGCCCGTGGACGGGCACTGGTAGTCCCCGTACTCGAGCAGGGTGAGCGGTGCGTCGGCCGGGCCCTGCGCGTGGTCGTTGTCCATCCGACGCACCTGCCCACCGCGGCATGCTCTAGTCGACCCGATCCGCTCCCAACCCCGGCGCCGCGGCCGCTTCACACCGCCCGCTCACATCTCCCGCGCCGCGCCCGCATCCCGGCCGACCCGCTCACAACCCCGGCGTCGCGGCCGCCTCCAGCGCTCACCACTCGCCCGCCGGCCCCGCCACGACCACGCGGCACGGCCGCTTTCTGCCGCCCGCTCACAACGCCGTGTCGCACCTGCCCCGTCGGCAACTCCCGCTCGCGCCTGCTTGCCCCACCCCTTGCCCGACAAATACGAAATGTCGGATAATTCCGGGCGCTTGCGCCTGGACTTATCCGGGCAGCGGCCGTCCGGGTCGCGTCAGGACTTCGGGCAGCGGGCGTCCGGATGTCTGCGGCCAGGACTTCTGACAGCTGTCGTCCGGGTGCTTGCGGCAGTTCCGGGGTGGCTACTGCTTGGGCAGGCGGAGGGCGATGGTGGGGGCGTCGGCCATGACCGAGTTGGGGGCGCCGCCCTTGGCGACGGAGGCCGGCGGGCGGTCGGCGCGGCCGACGGTGACCTCCGGGTACAGCTCGACCTCGTCCCACTCCCCCATCGCCTTGGGCTCGCCGCGGTGGAGGTCGACCTCGCGGGGCGGGACCGAGGAGCCGGTGCGGGCGAGCAGGCCGGCGCCGTTGGTGCTGACGTCGGTGACGAGGACCATGCCGTCGCGGAGCTCCAGGCGGACGTGGTTGCGGCTGACGCGGCGGGTGGACTCGTCGGTGAGCCAGTTGCCGATGGTGATGCCGCCGGGCTCGTCGGGGGCGCGGCCGACGACGACGGGGCGGGCGGAGGTGAGGGGGAAGCGGGCGCGGACGTTGCCGTCGATGCGGACCGCCATGGTCATGGCGACGGGGCGGGGCCCGGCGTCGATGAGGCGTTCGCCGTGGCGCGGGCAGACGGGGGCGCCGCTGGGCAGGGCCGGGGGTGGCTGGCCGGCGCCGGCCGCGGGCTGGCGGCCGAAGGTCGGGCAGTCGGTGGCGCCGCAGCGCCAGTACCGGCTGAGCACCGGATGCGGCCGCGGCGACGACCCCGTGGACGGGGCGAGGGTGAGCTCCATCCCGCCGGACGCGCCGGTGGTGAGGTACACCGGGCCGGGGTGGCCGGGCAGGGGCGTGCGGCTGATCAGCGGCAGGCCGGTCAGCGCGGCGACCTCCCGCGCCCTGGCGGCCGGCCGGGCGCCCGGCGGCAGCATCTCGATCAGCCCGTCGTCGGACCAGCGGCGCAGGACCATGCGCTCGTTGGACGTGAAGTCGGTGTCGGACATGGCGCCGCGTTCGGCCACGGCGTACAGGCCGACGCCGCCGTCGCCGAGCTGCCGGCTCAGGGCGTCGACGAACAAGCCGAGGCGCAGCAGGGCGGCCGGGCGGCCGCCGTCGAGGTCGACGCTGCGGGCCGCCTCCACCAGGTCGATGACCCCGCCGGCTGCGAGGGGGTCGACGCTCAGTCTCCGCTCGATCGCGTCGAGCGCGCGGCTGGTTTCGAATCGCACCCGGTTATCATGCCGCAAAGCCGCCGTCGACCACCTCTGCGGCCGACGGCGAGCTTCACGCCGCGCTCGTCGGCTGGGGAAGTGCACCGAGCGCGGGGCGCGCGACCGGAGGGGGGCCAGCCGGTCGCGGCATACATCAGCTTCACTACATGTGACGGTACGGGCACGGGATCGCCCCTGATACGGGTGAATGCCTGAATGAACGAACTGTCAGCCGCCGCAGGCGGCCGCGACCGCCGGCAGCTCGTGCGCGGGGATGCCGTCGCGCTGCCACACCGCCAGGGGGTGGTCGTGGTCGCGGATCTCGACGAGGGGCCGCAGGCCGGGCGGGCGGGTGTGGACCCGCACCCGCAGCCGGAGCGTCTCGGGGTGGCCGGGGATGCGGTTGGCGAGCTGGCCGAAGAACGGCGGTTCGGCGGCGCGGCCGGGGTCCTCCCACTGCTCGACGGCGCGGGCGAAGCCGGCGGGGCTGAGGCTGACCCAGACGCTGTACGTGAGCGCGCCCGGCTCCGCCGGGGAGCTGCTGCCGCGGACCGGGACCTCGATCAGGGCCCGGAGGAAGAAGTGCTGCTCATCGAGGTCGGGCAGCTCCACGAAGCAGAGCTCCTCCTCCAGGAACGACGCTCCCCCGCCACCCGGGACGCCCCAGGTGTCGGGGGCGGAGAACGACCACATGCTCGGCACGTCGCCGAGCTCCGTGCCGCAGCACGTACAGGTGACGGTCACCGGCAGATTCAACCACTCCGCGCGGCGATCTCCCGGGCGGCCTTTCAGCCGCCCTGCGCGGCGCGCTCGCGGACGGCCTTTCAGCCGCTCTGCGCGGCGAGCTCCCGGGCGCGGTCGCGGGCCGCTTTCAGCCGCTCTGTGCGGCGAGCTCCCGGGCGCGGTCGCGGGCCGCTTCGAGGGCGGCGAGGAACGCTGCCCGTACGCCATGGTTCTCCAGCTCACGGATGGCGTTGATGGTGGTGCCGGCCGGGGAGGTCACGGCCTCGCGGAGCTTGACGGGGTGCTCGCCCGACTCGCGCAGCATCACCGCCGAGCCGATCGCGGTCTGCACGATGAGGTCGTGCGCGACCTGGCGCGGCAGGCCGAGGAGGATGCCGGCGTCGGTCATCGCCTCGACGAGGAAGTAGAAGTACGCGGGGCCGGAGCCGGACAGGGCGGTGACGGCGTCCTGCTGCGACTCGGGGACGCGGATGGTGCGGCCGAGGGGGCGGAACATCTCCTCGGTGAGCGCGAGGTGCTCGGCGGTGGCGTGCGGGCCGGCCGAGATCGCGGTCATCGCCTCGTCGACGAGGGCGGGCGTGTTGGTCATCACGCGGACGACCGGGGTGCCGTCGGGCAGGTGCCTGGCGAAGAACGAGGTGGGCAGGCCGGCGCAGAGCGACACGACGAGCTTGCCCGGGGGCAGCTTGGGGCCGAGCTCCGCCAGCAGCGCGCCGGCGTCCTGCGGCTTCACCGCGACGGTGAGCACGTCGGCGGTCTGCAGCGCGGTGACGCTGTCCACGACCTGGATGCCGTAGCGCTCCTGCAGCTCCTTGGCCCGCTCGGGCCGGCGGGCGGTGGCCAGGAGCCGGTCGGCGGGCCAGCCGGCCCGCAGCAACCCGGACAGCAGCACCTCACCGAGCTTGCCCGCGCCGAGAACGGCGATGGTCCGCACGTACCCCACTCCTCAGTTCGACGAAAAGTTCGACGAAAAGTTCGACAAAGGTTCGACGAGAGTTCTCGACGAGAGTTCGAAGACGGACATGGCGCGGGGGCCGGCCGGTGCACCCGCGCCGCGGCGGGGGCCGCTGCGGGAGAATTACAAGGCGCCGGGGGAGCCAAGCAACCCGCGCCGCAGTTTATGATGAGTA
>NZ_JBFANF010000063.1:0-80417 GCF_040674675.1 Dactylosporangium sp. NPDC049742
GACGTCGCGGACCCGACGTACCTCAGCTTCGAGTACACCCGCCGGATCGCGGCGACCTCCGCGAACGCGGCGGCGAGCAGCTCGGCGGCGCCCGGCTCCAGGGCACCGACCGGGTGCCGGAAGGTCAGGTCGGCGCCGCCGTCGGGCCGCGGGACCGCCTCGACGATGAGGTCGAGGCCATGGCCGCCGGGCTCGTGGTGCCACACCTCGGCGGTCAGGCCGGGCCAGTCGCCGAGGGTCGCGCGGTGCGCGTGCAGGTGCAGGGCGACCTGGAACAGCGGGTGGACGCCGGGCCGGCGGACCGGGTTGACCGCCGCGACCAGGTCCTCGAACGGCACCTCGTGCGCGAACGCCGCCGCCACGGTCCGCCCGACGCGCCGCATCACCTCGCCGAGGTCGTCCGCGCCGGTGAGGTCGGTGCGCAGCGCGACCGGGTTGAGGAAGCACCCGACGACCGGCGCGAGGTCGGTGCGTTCCCGCCCTGATGACACGGTGCCGACCGTGATGTCGTCGTGTCGCGTGTACTGGCGCAGCACGCTCGCGAGCACCGACAGCAGCACGACGAACGGGGTCTGCCGCCCGCCGCCGGCCGTCCGGAGCCGGTCGATCGTGCCGGGGGCGAGGGTGGTGCGGACGCTGACGGTCCGGTCCCCGGGCGGGCCGGCGCGGAACGGCAGGTCCAGGTCGGTGAACGGCTGGACCCGCGGGGTGCGGCGCGGCCGGCCCTCGGCCCAGACTGCGTAGTCGGCGTACTGGACGGCGGGTGCGGCGGCGCCCGTCTGCCCTCGCGCGTCCTCGCCGGCGTGCGCCCGCGCGTAGTGGGCGGCCAGGTCCTGCATGACGATCTCGATGGAGCGCTCGTCGAAGGCGATGTGGTGGCCGGCGAAGAGCAGCACGTGGTCGTCCTCGGCGGCGCGCAGCACGGTCAGCCGGGCGAGCGGGCCGGTGGCCAGGTCGAAGCGCTCGCCGGTCAGCGCCTGCGGGTCGGTGGTGGCGTCGGTGACGTCGAGCGGCACGCCGGCCGACGGCAGGACGCGCTGCCGTGGTTGGCCGTCGACCTCCTCGTACACCGTGCGCATGGCCTCGTGACGGGACACGACCGCGTCGAGGGCGGCGCGCAGGGCGTCGATGCGCAGCGGGCCGCGCAGCCGCAGCCCGAAGGTGGCGTTGGGGACCGGGTTGCCGCTCTGCTCGGCCAGCCAGATCCTCCGCTGGGCGGGCGTGCACGGGAAGGTGCGCCCGTCACGCGGCTGCACTGGAATTCCAACGCCCGCCGGATTCCCACCGGCCGCCGCGTCCCGTGCGGCGAGCAGCTTGACCAGGGCGGCGCGGCGTTGCCGGTCCAGCGTTGATCCGATCACGGACGACTCCCCCGTCGATGTCCGTCCGCCCCCGAACAACTTCGGGAGCGCTCCCACGCCTGCCGCACGGTACTGAGAGGGATCGCCGAGCGTCAAGGTCTTTCGTCACTTTGCCGTCACAGGACCGACGCTCGCCGGAAATCGCACCCCGGTGCCATACTGCGCACCCATGTCCGCCTTCCTGCTCGTCACCCACGGCTCGGCCGGCGACGTCCTGCCCTTCGTGCGGATCGGCGCCGAGCTCCGCGCCCGCGGACACGACGTCACGCTGCTGACCCACGCCCCGTTCGCCACCCTCGGTGAGCGCGGCGACCTCGAGTTCGTGGCGATCGACACCGCCGCGCAGCACGAGCTGACGCAGCGGGACTCCGCGGCCCTGCTGTCCGCGCACCGCCCGGCCGACCTGCGCGACTACTACGAGCGGCACGGCCTCTTCGACCAGCTCCGCTTCGAGGTGTCCGCCCTCGCCGACCGGCACCGCCCCGGCGGGACGGTCCTGGTCGGCCGGCACACCTCGGCCCTGTCGGTCCTCGTCGCCGCGGAGCTGCTCGGCGCGCCCGCCGCCTGGGTCGCGGTCGCCCCGGTGCAGCTGATGGTCGCCCCGATCGCCCGGGCCCACGTCCGGCGCGGCCTCGCCCCCGGCATCGAGGCGGTCCGTGGAAGTTTCAGGCTGCCCCCGGTCACGGACTGGCCGGCGTGGCTGACCTCGGCCCCGCTCACCCTCGGCCTGTGGCCCTCATGGTTCGACCGCGCCGGCGTGCCCGCCCCCGCGACGGTCCGGCTGACCGACTTCGTCACCGGCGACGGCTCCGCCACGGGCGCCGCCGTCGCCGCCGACCCCCGCCCGCTGCTGGTCACCGGGGGCACCGGCGAGCTGCTGCACCCGCGCTTCTACCCCGTCGCCATCGAGGCGGCGGCGGCGCTCGACCGCCCGGTCCTGGCCGTCGCGCCGCGCCGCGACCTGCTCCCGGCGCGCCTGCCGTCCACTGTGGAGTGGCACGCCCGCCTGCCGTTCGCCGAGGTCGTGCCGCGGATGGCGGCGATCCTGCACCACGGCGGCATCGGCACGGCCGTCCGCGCCATGCGGGCCGGCACCCCACAGGTCGTCATGGCCCACGGTGCCGACCGCCCCGACAACGCCGCCCGGCTCGCCGCCCACGGCCTCGCCCGCTGGCACCCCGAGCAGGACTGGGACCCGGCCGTCGTGGCCGCCTCCCTGCACGCCGCCGCGACCGGCCCGCGCCCGCCCGCCGGCGGCACCGACGATTCCAGGGGCCCCCGCCTGGCCGCCGAGGCCCTCACGGCCCTGCTGCCGCTTCCCACAGCAACAGCTGCCGGTGGTGGCTGAACCCGTTGCGCGCGTAGAAGTCGACCGCCCGCCGTCCTGAGTGGACGGTCACGTGCAGCAGCCCCCGCGCCTCGGCCTCGGCCAGGATCGCCGCCATCAGCGCGCCGCCGACACCCCGGTTCCGGTGCTCCTCGCGGACCATCACCGACTGCACGTCCCCGAACCGCCGCTCCGGCGCCCCGCTGCCGGGGACGCGCTCCGCGACGCACAGGAAGGCGCACCCGACCACGGCCCCGTCGATCTCGGCGACGAACGGCAGGTGTGTCTCCGTGTGCGCGGCCACCCACCCGGCGAACTCGTCGAACTGGTCCGGCCCGATTCCCCGCAGCTCCGCGAGCGCCGCCACGTCTGCCGGTCCCGCCATCCGCACGATCACCCGGCGGAGTCTATGCGGGCACCGGCGGCACCGGCAGCAGGGCCGGCGCCGCCGGCGCGACCGTGTCGTCAGCAGGGGGTGAAGAACACCTGCCTGATGCCCGAGGTGACGCCCCAGCTGCCGGACGGCTGGCCGCAGCCGGTCCACGACTGCCCGATGACCTGGGTCTTCGCGGCGTCGGCGTAGTAGGCGAAGACGATGAGGAGGTCACCGCCGGGCGGGGGTGGCGGGATCGCCCCGGCGGGGGTGGCGGCGCCGGCGACCACGGCACCGGTGACCAGCAGCGCGAGCATCGTACGACGGATCATGTCCATCCCTTCGACAATGGTCTATGTCGTGACCATCATCGGCGCTCGCGGCCGGCACCACAATGCGTCAGCGCGGGGTGGCGCCCGCGGCGCCGGTCAGCCGGGCGCAGCCCGTCCGGCTTGTCGATGTCCGCGACCGGTGTCGCCAGCACCTCCTCGAAGCACCGCAGCTGGGCGGCGCGGGCGAAGAAGCTGTACCCGACGCGCTCCTCCCACAGGTTGGTCGTGGGCTCCTGGTACACGGTGAGCAGGAACGCCACGTTGGCGTTGACGAGCGCCACCGCGGTCTTCTGGACGCCCGGGTCCAGCTGGTCGTAGGCGCCTGCGGATCGCTGAAGGTGAAGCCGTCGCTGGCGATGTTGCGGAACATCAGCGCGTGCATCAACGGCACGAGTGACTGCAGGTCGACGGTCCCCGGCGCCAGTGAGTTCTGCACGTGCCACCGGCCCGGCGCGTCGAGCGACCCGGTGCCGGCGACGCCGACGGCTCCGGTCGCCCGCCCCTCCGGTGCACCGCTCCACCTGAAACGTGCTTCCCGTCCCGGTTTCCGGGCTCGGGGGCGACCAACCCATCTTCCCAGTTCAGGGGCGTCTTCTCGGTGATTTGACGACATCCCCGCTCCGCGCCCCGCGGAGCGGGCCGCCTACCGGTCCGCGGTCAGCCGGGTCTCGAAGCCGATCCGGTCGCCGCGGTACAGCGAACGGACCCGCTCGATGGGCGTGCCGGTCGGGTCGCGGCTGACCCGCTGCATGAGCAGCATCGGCAGCGCCGGGTTGGTCTGCAGCAGCAGCGCCTCGCGCGGGCTGGCCAGGGCGGTCTCGATCCGCTCGGTCGCCTCGGCCCAGACGACGCCGAGCTCGTCCTGCATGCAGCGGTACAGCGAGCCGCTGGGATCGAGCACGTCCAGCAGGGTCGGGTAGCGCTCGGCCGGCAGGCAGGTGCTCTCCAGGCCGAGCGGTTCGCCGTCGGCGAGCAGCACCCGCTCCAGATGGATGACCGGCGCGGCCGGCGCGATCTCCAGCGTGGCGGCCAGCTCGTCGTCGGCCGGGACCTCGCCGATCGTGACGACGATGCGGGACGGCGTCCGGCCCATGGCCCGCAGCGCCTCGGTGTAGCTGGCGAGGGACAGCGGATGGATGAGCTTGGGCCCGGCGACGAACGTCCCGCGCCCCTGCCGCGCGCCGAGCCGGCCCTCGATGACCAGCTCCGAGATCGCCTGGCGGACCGTGGACCGGGCGACGCCGAACCGGGCGGCGAGGTCACGCTCCGGCGGGAGCAGCGCCCCGACGCCGAGCTCGGCGATCTCGTCGAGGATCCGCGCCTTGACGGCGTAGTACTTCGGGACCCGGCCGTGCGCGGGGATGCCTGAGTGATGCAGGGAGACCGACACGGGGCAACCTTACGGGGCGCCCGCTTCATAACGGAACCATAACAGGTGCGAACCTTTGTGGCTCGTTCGCTGCGAACTACGGCTCGTTGGCGGCCCGTTCACCTGTGCTCCCTACGTTGACGCCGCTGATGAGGAATCCGAACGAACGACTGAACCCGCAGGTCAAGAAGGGTTGAACATGAAGGTCTCCACCCGGGTCGCCCTCGGCGTCGCCGCCGTGGCGGTGCTGCTCGCCGGCACCACCGCGTGCTCCTCCTCCGACGACACCAGCTCCACCGCCGCCGGCGCGTCGGCCGCGGCCGGCAAGTTCGCCAAGGACTCCGGCACGCTCGTGTTCGGCGTCGTGCCGGACACCGCCGCCACGCAGCAGAACTACAAGCCGCTCGAGGACTACATCGCCAAGATCTCCGGGCTCAAGGTCGAGTACCGGGAGTCGTCGGACTACGCCGCCCTCATCGAGGCCGCGGTCTCCGGCAAGGTCGACATCGCGAGCTTCTCCGGCTTCACGTACGTGACGGCGAAGAACAACGGCGCCAAGATCACGCCGTTCGCCTCCATCATCACCAAGAAGGGCCAGGAGCCCGGCTACTACTCCGAGGCGATCGCCCCCGAGGGCTCCTCCATCAGCAAGATCGAGGACTTCAAGGGCAAGAAGGTCTGCTTCGTCAGCCAGACCTCGACCTCCGGCTACCTGTACCCCAGCTACAACCTGCTCAAGGCCGGCATCGACCCGACCAAGGACGTGACGCCGGTCTTCGCCGGCAAGCACGACGCGTCGGCGCTCAAGGTCTCCCAGGGCTCCGAGTGCGAGGCCGGCTTCGCCGAGGACGTCGCCGTCGAGGCCCAGAAGGGCCTGAAGGTCATCAACAAGACCTTCGTCATCGGCGCGCCGATGACCCTCGCCGACGGGCTGCCGGCCGACCTCAAGACCAAGCTGGTCTCGGGCCTGCAGAACGTCACGATCGAGCAGATCCAGGCCGCCGGTGTCGCCGGCGCGGACAGCGACGCCTTCAAGAAGACCTTCTACGCCCTCGCGCCGGTCGACGACGCGAAGTACGACATCATCCGCGATCTGTGCAAGCAGACCAAGGCCGCGGCCTGCGGCAACTGAGGTAGGGACGATGACTGTCAGCGACGCGCCCGCTGTCGAGGTGCACGGGCTCAGCAAGACCTACGGGCAGGTCACCGCGCTGCGGGACGTGTCGCTGACGGTCACCCGCGGGGAGATCGTCGTCCTGCTCGGGCTCTCGGGCTCGGGCAAGACGACCCTCCTGCGCCACATGAACGGCCTCGAGACGCCGACCGCGGGCGACCTGCGCGTCCTCGGCGAGGACCTCACCCGCCTGCGCGGCCGCGACCTGCGCCGGCTGCGCGGCCGCATCGGCATGGTCTTCCAGCAGTTCCACCTGGTCGGCCGGCTCACGGTGCTGGAGAACGTCCTCACCGGCGCCCTCGCCGGGCTGCGCGGCCCGCGGATCGGCGTCGCGTCCTACCCGCGGGAGCAGCGCCGGCGGGCGCTGACCCAGCTCGACCGGGTCGGCCTGCTCGACAAGGCCTACCAGCGGGCCGACACGCTCTCCGGCGGCCAGCAGCAGCGCGTCGCCATCGCCCGGGCGCTGATGCAGCGGCCCGAGATCCTGCTCGCCGACGAGCCTGTCGCGTCGCTGGACCCCGAGTCCAGCGACCAGGTGATGGCCCTGCTGCGCGACATCGCCGCCGAGGACAAGCTGACCGTGATCTGCAGCCTGCACCAGGTGGAGCTCGCGCTCGCCTGGGGCCAGCGCATCGTCGGCATGCGCAGCGGCAGCGTCGTGCTCGACACGCCCGCCGCCGGTCTCACCCGCGAGACGGCGATGCGCATCTACGGCCGGATGACGGCGTCGCTGGCGGAGGTGCAGTGAGCGCCGCCGACCTGCCCGAGATGCCGGTGCTGGACCTGGACTGGGCCGTGAAGCGCCCCGCACCGGCCCCGTCCACGATCGTCGCGGCCGGCCTGCTCGTCGCGCTGCTGGGGTTCGCGGTCTGGTCGCTGAACGAGATCGGCTTCACGGCCGAGACGTTCACCGAGAGCGCCGACAAGGTCGGGCCGTTCCTCGACCGGATGCTGCCGCTGCGCTTCCCGCCGGTTCAGGAGCTGCTGCGCTCGATCGGCGTCACCCTCGGCGTCGTGCTGTGCGGGACCGCGATCTCCGCGCTGCTGTCGGTGCCGGTCGCGTACATCTCGGCCCGCAACACCAGCCCGCTGCCGTGGCTGGTCCCGATCGGCCGGGCGATCGGCGTCGTGGCCCGCGCCGTGCCGGACGTCGTGCTGGCCATGCTGTTCGTGCTGCTCTTCACGCTCGGCTCGCTGCCCGGCATCCTCGCGATCGCGCTGCACTCGATCGGCATGATCTCGAAGCTCTTCGCCGACGCCATCGAGCAGATCGACGAGGGCCCGCGCCAGGCGATCCGCGCGACCGGCGCCTCCCGGGCCCAGGAGTTCTGGTCCGGCATCTTCCCGCAGGTGCTGCCCTCCTGGATCGCCACGACGCTGCACCGCAGCGACATCAACCTGCGCGGGTCGGTCCTGCTCGGCTACGCCGGCATCATCGGCCTCGGCTACGACCTGCGCCTGTCCCTGGAGTCGCTGAACTACCACAAGGCGATGGCGTTCGCCCTGGTCATCTTCGGCCTGTGCGTGCTGTTCGAGATCGTCTCGACCGTGATCCGGGCCCAGCTGCTCGGCGCGGCGCCGACCGGCCGCAGCCTCGGCTCCCGGCTCGCCCGCCGGCTGCCGGCGCCGGACCTCCCCGTCACCGCCACCATCCCTACGACCCATGACCGGGACGCGGCGGTGGCGGCCGCGATGCGCCGCCCGTGGAACGCGGACCGCGTCAGGTCCACGGCGGCCGTCGCCGCCACGGTGGCCGTCATCGTGGCGGCGGTCGTCGGGTCCGAGGCGAAGTGGCTGGACCTGTTCCGCTTCTGGGGACAGATCCCGTTCCTCATCGACCGGACCTGGCCACCCTCGATCGAGCCGCGCACCTGGGCGGACGTCTTCGACGCGCTGCTGGTGACGCTGGAGATCGCGGCGGCGGCCACGCTGCTGAGCGTCGTGTTGTCGCTGCTCGTCGGCCCCCTCGCGGCCCGCAACGCCGCCCCGAACGGCCCGACGCGGGCGGCCGCCCGGCTGCTGCTGCTGGTGATCCGCTCGGTCCCGGAGCTCATCCTGGCCATCGTGCTGATCATCGTCACCGGGCTCGGCCCGCAGGCCGGCACCCTCGCCCTCGGCTTCGTCGGCGTCGGCCTGCTCGGCAAGCTCATCGCGGACTCCCTCGAAGAGGCGGCGCCGGGCCCGCAGGTCGCCGTCCGCTCCGTCGGCGCGAGCCGCACCCAGGTGTTCTTCTCCTCCACCGCGCGGCTGAGCGTGCCCGCGTTCGTCGGCCACACGCTCTACCTGCTCGACTCCAACATCCGCTCGGCGACCGTGCTCGGCATCGTCGCGGCCGGCGGCATCGGCTACTACCTCGTCGACGCCACCCGGGTGTCCCGCTACGACCAGGTCACCGCGTTCGTCATCATCCTGGTAGCCGTCGTGCTGGTGGTCGAGGCCGTCTCCGCCGTCATCCGCCGGGCGCTGCGGTGAGCGCCGCCCCCGCCTTCGACCTCGCCGTCGTCGGCGCCGGGATCGTCGGGCTCGGCCACGCCGCCGCGGCGCACGCGCGCGGGCTGCGGGTCGTCGTCGTCGAACGGTCCACCGCGATCCACGGCGCCAGCGTGCGCAACTTCGGGCACGTCTGCATCACCGCGCAGAGCGGGCAGGCGCGCGAATACGCCGAGCGGGCCCGCGAGCTCTGGCTGCGCTACGCGCGGCGGGCCGGCTTCTGGGCGCGCGAGTCCGGCACCGTGATCGTCGCCCGGGCCGCCGACGAGCTGGCCGTCCTCGAGCAGTGGCGCGAGGACGAACCGGCCATGACCCTGCTGCGCCCGGACGAGGTCACCGACCGGGCGCCGGTGACGGGCGCGGTCGGCGGCGCCTGGCTGCCCCGGGACCTGCAGGTCGACCCGCGGCAGGCCGCCCCGGCGCTCGCCCGGCACCTGGCCGGGGCCGGCGTCGAGTTCCGCTGGCGCACCTCGGCCCTCGGCGTCGACGGCGGCGTGCTGCACACGTCCCGCGGCCCGATCCGCGCCGGCGCGGTCGTCGTCGCCGTCGGGCACGACGTCGACCAGCTGTTCCCGCACGTCGCGGAGGCCGCCGGCGTCGTACGCTGCGGCCTGGACATGCTCCTGGTCGACGCCGGGGTCCTGCCGTCGCCGCTGAGCGCCCCGGTCCTCACCGGATGGTCGCTGCTGCGCTACTCGGCCACCAACGCGACCCCTGCCGCCGCGGCCCTGCGCGAACGGCTCTCGGCCGAGCACCCGGACCTGTACGCGCTGGACCTCAACCAGATGTACACACAGCGCCCCGACGGCACCCTCATCGTCGGCGACACCCACTACCGGGACACCGCGGTCGCGCCGTTCCAGGCGGAGTCGTCCTTCGCCGCGCTCGCCGGCGTCACCCGCGACCTGTTCGGCCTGCCCGGACTGCCGGTCCGCGAACGGTGGCAGGGCGTCTACGCGTCGGCGCCGGAGGAGTTCCTCGTCGCGGCGCCCGCGGACGGGCTGCGGGTCGTGTCGGTCACCACCGGCATCGGCATGACCACCGGCCTCGGCCTGGGCGACGCGACCGTCGCCGACCTGTTCGGAACCACCTCATAGATGGGAAACGAGAACATGCGATTCGAGACCGTGGTGCTGGACCTCGCCGGGACGACCGTCGTGGACGACGGCCTGGTCGAGCTGGGCTTCGAGCGGGCCTTCGACCGGGTGCTGCCCGGCGACCCGGGCCGCGCGGCCGCCGTCGAGCACGTGCGGGCGACGATGGGGCAGTCCAAGATCGAGGTCTTCCGCGCCCTCGCCGACGAGGCCACGGCGCAGCGCCTCAACCAGGCCTTCGAGCAGGCCTACGGCGAGCTGGTCGAAGAGGGCCGGTGCGCCCCCATTCCCGGCGCCGAGAAGGCGGTCCGCGAGCTGCGCGAGCGCGGCCTGGCCGTGGTCTTCACCACCGGCTTCGGCCGCGCCACGGCGGACGCCGTCGTCGGCACCCTCGGCTGGCGGGACCTGGCCGACGCCGTGCTCACCCCCGCCGACGCGGGCCGCGGCCGCCCGGCCCCGGACCTCAACCTGACCGCGCTGCTGCGGACCGGCGCCGGGTCCGTCGACGCCCTCGTCGTGGTCGGTGACACCGAGTCGGACGCCGCCTCCGGCGTCGCCGCCGGGGCCGGCCTGGTCGTCGGCGTGCTCACCGGCGGCCGCGCCGAGCCGGCGCTGCGGGCCGCCGGCGCGCAGCACGTGCTCGGCAGCGTCGTCGAGCTCCCCGCCCTCATCGACGCCGTCATCGACGGCCGGCGCTGACGTGGGCGGCGACGCGGGCGCTGACGTGGGCGGCGACGCGGGCGCTGACGTGGGCGGCGACGCGGGCGCTGACGTGGGCGGCGACGCGGGCGCTGACGTGGGCGGGGACGCGGTGCGGTTCGCCCGCTGGGACGGCGCCGGATCGCCCTTCCGCGTCGTCAGCACCGCGCTGCCGGCGCGGCTGGACGCCGGCGAGGTGCTGGTCGAGGTCGAGCTGGCCACGATCTGCGGCAGCGACCTGCACACCGTCGCCGGCCACCGCCCCACCCCGACGCCGACCGTCCTCGGCCACGAGCAGGTCGGCCGGGTCGTCGCCGCGGCCCCCGGCGCCCAGGTCCGCCCGGGCGACCGGGTGGTCTGGTCGGTGACCGTCTCCTGCGGCGCGTGCCCCCGCTGTACGGGCGGCCTGGAGCACAAGTGCGTGCGGCTGCGCAAGTTCGGCCACGAGCCCGTCGCCGCCGGCTGGACCCTCAGCGGCGGCTTCGCCACCCACGCGGTCCTGCCGGCCGGGACCACGATCGTGCCGGTCCCGGAGGACCTGCCCGACGTCGTGGCCGCGCCGGCGTCCTGCGCGACCGCGACGGTGGCCGCGATGCTGGACGCCGCACCGCCGCTGCCCGGCCGCCGCGTGCTCGTCACCGGCGCCGGCCTGCTGGGCGTCACGGCCGCCGCGATGTGCGCCACGGCGGGCGCCGAGGTCACGGTCAGCGACCCGGATCCGGCCCGGCGCCGGCTCGCCACCCGCTTCGGGGCCGACCGCGTGGCCGCCCCCGGCGAGCCGCTGACCGGCTTCGACGTCGCCCTGGAGCTGTCCGGCTCGGCCACCGCGGTCGAGGGCTGCCTGGCCGCCCTGGACGTCGGCGGCCACGCGGTCCTCGCCGGCTCGGTCTCCCCCGGCCCGCCGGTCACGATCGCGCCGGAGCGCTTCGTGCGCAACCTGCTGACCGTGACGGGCGTGCACAACTACCGCCCCGGCCACCTGCGCCGGGCCGTCGCGTTCCTCACCGGGCACGCCGGCCGCTTCCCGTTCGCCGAGCTGGTCGGCGAACGCTTCGGCCTGGCCGACCTCGACCGCGCCTTCGCGGCGGCCGGCCGGTCACCGGCGCTGCGCCAGGCCGTCGACCCCCGTCGCTGACCACCCGCGCCACCGGACCGGCCTTTCGCCGGACGGGTCGCCACGCCCGCCACGGCAGGCGCTCGCCGGACGCCCGCCGGCCTGCTGCCGGACCGGTCGCGTCGCGATCGCGCCGGGACGCGGCCGGCCCGATGGGTGCCGCGTCAGGCGGCGCGGTCGACCGGGAACACCAGGTGGGTGACCCGGTCGCCCTGGATGCAGACGGTCGGGTCGCCGAGCAGGGCGTCCCCGGCGGCGAGGTCGCCGAAGAACGGCCGGCCCTTGCCCATCACCACGGGCACCAGGTCGACCGCGACCTCGTCGAGCAGGCCGAGCTCCAGGCACTGCCCGGCGATCGTGCCGGCGGTGACCGCCACGATCCGGTCGCCGGCGATCTCCTGGGCCTTCGCGACCGCCGCCGCGACGCCGTCGGTGACGAAGTGGAACGGGGCACCAGGATGCGCCGCCACCCATTCGGCGGGCACCTGATGGGTGACCACCACGACCGGCATGCCCATCGTGTGCTGCCCGCCCCACCCGTCGGTGAAGTCGAAGAGCGTCCGCCCGCAGACCAGCGCACCGATCCGTGAGACCCACTGCGTCCAGTAGTCGGCGCTCGGCCGGCTCACGTGGAACGTGAAGTGCCCGGCCACGGTGGGCAGCTCCACGTCCCCGTTCTGAAACCAGTCGAAGAGACGGCCGATCGTGTTGTCGTCCTTCGCGATGTACCCGTCCAGCGACATCGACGCCGATGCGACGACCTTGCCCATGCATCCTCCTTCGTCCCGGACGCCACCCGAGGACCCAGCATGCACGACGGCCGGCCCGCACCGGCGGCGATCAGCAGGACGATCAGCAGGACAGGGTGCCGCTGCGCAGGGCGTGGCCGTTGTCGTTGCTGTCGTCGGCCCACAGGACCTGCTTCGTGCCGGCCGAGCAGGCGGGGCTGAAGGCGAGGCCCTCGTTGTTGTAGTTCGACATGCCCGAGGGGCGGTTGTAGGTGGCGGTCGGGGTGAAGGTGCCCTGCGCGTTGATGGTCAGGGTGGTGGAGCGGCCGGAGCAGGTGTCGTCGCAGGCGGCCCACAGGCGGCCGGTCGACGGCTCGTACTCGCTCTTGGAGTTGTCCCGCTCGGTCACCACCATGATCCCGTCGGGGGTGACGACGACACCCTCGGCGTCCGGGTCGCCGCTGCCGTTGGCGTAGCGCAGCGTGTACGTGGCGGCCTTCTGCCACGTCGTGCCGTTCGGCGTCAGCCGGTACAGCGTGCCGGCGCCGTTGCGGACCGCCCAGACGACGGACGCGGACTCGTACGACAGGCCGCTGAGGTTCTCCCCGAAGGCGTTGCTCGCGTCGGCGTTGGCGACCGCCGACCCGCCGGGCCAGGCCGCCGGGGGCGGCGGCGGGCACGCGTTCGCGGTACCCTTCGTGGCGGCGCTCGTGGTGACGAAGCTGCCCGTGCCGTTCGGGCAGCGGCCGTACGTGCTGCTCGCGTGGCTCGACCAGGTGTAGGAGTCGGCGAGGGTGCCGCCGGACTCGTACAGGCGGACGCTGTCGGCGCTGCCGAGGCCGAACGCGCTCTCGACGTCGACGGCGAGGTACGCGCCGGGGGCCAGGCTCACGCCGCCGCCGATGACGTACTGGTGGGCGTCGTCGTTGTCCTTGACGACCCATCCGGCGAGGCTGACCGCGGTGGTGCCGGTGTTGGTCAGCTCGACCCAGTCGCCCGGGCTGCCGCCGCTGGACTCGACCTCGTTGATCCGCACGCCGGTCGCCGCCGCGTGCGCCGCGGGGGCGGGCAGCAGCGGGACGGTCAGCGCGGCGACGATGACAGCTGCGAGGGACTGGCGAACACGCACGAAGGACGCTTCAGACATGGACGGGTGTCGAAGTCCGCAGCCTTCCTGACGGCGACGTCGGCCCGTTGAACACGTTGCGAACAGCGCCCGTCACGCCGACAGCTTCTTCGCCGGACTGCCGCCGCGGGTCCCCCAGGGGTGACGGAGGAGATCAGCCGGCCGGGAGCTCCACCGTCAGGTGCGTGCCGCTGCCGGCGGGGCTGTCGAGGTGCAGCAGGCCGCCGAGCGCCGCGACCCGGGCGGCGACCATGACGATCCCGCCGCCGATGACCGGTTGTGCGCCGCCGACGCCGTCGTCCGCCACCGCCACCTGCACCGTCCGGCCGTGCCGCCGGACCGTGACGACCGCCCGCCGGGCCTGCGCGTGCCCGGCGACGTTGGCGAGGGCCTCGCAGATCACCGCGTACGCCGTCGTGGCCACCGCGGGCGCCGGCGCGACGTCCACGGTCACGACGACGCGGAACGGCATGGCCGCGGCGAGCCCGCGCACCGACGCCCCGAGGTCGGGCCCGGCCATGCCGTCGGCGAGCACCAGGTCGCACAGCCCCCGCAGCGCGTGCCGCAGCTCGGTCCCGGCCCGCGCCCGCGCTTCGGGGTCGGTCGCCGCGCGGGCGGCCGCGGCCAGGTCCCGCACCCGGCGGTGAGCGGCGTCGTCCCGCCCGCCACCGGTGCCGTCCGGAGAACGGCCGGTGCGGTCGGGGTCGGCGCCGCCGCCGGAGGTCTCGCCGCGTCCGGCGGCCGCGGACCGCTCGCGCCGCCGGCGCGGTCCGGGCGCGCTGAGCCACAGGCCGAACATTCCCACGCCGTCTCACCCCTCCGCCGGGCGGACAACACCCGTACAGACAAGGGGCGTATCGCCGGCCTGCCGCGTTACCGGCACGGGCGGCCCGGGAGACCCGGGCCGCCCGCGGCGCCGCTCAGCTCAGGCGGCCGGCAGCGTCGTCGTCCACAGCACCGCGCCGTCGAGGTCGCGGAGGCGGACGGTCAGCGCCCGGGTGTGCGGGTCGATGTCGACCTGCCCGAAGTGCTGGAACCCCTCCATCGGCGAGGCGTTCGCGCGCGGCGGGGCGTGCACGAACGCGGCCTGCGGCCCGAACGTCGCGTCGAGGGCGTTCGGCCCGAACGCACCCGCGTTCGCCGGCCCGGACACGAACTCCCAGAACGGCGTGAAGTCCTGGATCGCCGCCCGGGCGGGGTCGTAGTGGTGGGCGGCGGTGTAGTGCACGTCCGCGGTGAGGAAGACGATGCCCCGTACACCGTGACGGTGCGCGGCCTGTAGCACCGACGCGAACTCGAGCTCCCGCCCCAGCGGCGCGCCCGGGTCGCCCTGCGCGACACCCTCCTGCGCCGCGGCGCCGTCGGGGACGACCAGGCCCAGCGGCAGGTCGATCGCGATGACCTTCCACGTCGCCCGCGAGCTGAGCAGCTCCCGGGTCAGCCAGGCCCGCTGCTGCGCGCCGAGCAGGCCGCGGGACCGGTCGGCGTAGGTGTTGCCGTCGTTGGCGTCCTTGAAGGTGCGCATGTCGAGCTTGAACAGGTCCAGCAGCGGGCCGTAGGACACCTTGCGGTACACGGGCCCGGGGCTGATCGGCTGCCACTCGTAGAACGCCTGCCGGGCGCGGGCGGCGAGCACGTCGACGCGCTTCTCGGTGTACCGCGCGTCGTCGAGGATCTGGCCGGGGAACCAGTTGTTGCGGACCTCGTGGTCGTCCCACTGGTTGAGCTGCGGCACCTCCGCGGTGAAGGCGCGCAGGTTGGCGTCGAGGAGGTTGTACGCGTACTGGCCGCGGTACTCCCGCAGCGTCTCGGCGACCTTGCTCTTCGCCTCGGTCGTCACGTTGCGCCACACCCGCCCGTCGGGCAGCGCGACGGTCTCCGGCACCGGCCCGTCGGCGTAGACGGTGTCGCCGCTGCACAGGAAGAAGTCGGGGCGCACGTCCCGCATCGCGCGGAAGATGCGCATGCCGCCGACGTCGGGGTTGATGCCGTAGCCCTGGCCGGCGATGTCACCGGTCCACACGAACCGAACGCCCTCGTGCCGGGCCGGGATGCGCAGCGAGCCGCTGACCGGCTCGCTCACCCGGCCGTGCCCGGCGTCGGCGCGGACGCGGTAGTAGGTGCGGCGCCCCGGCACCAGGCCGTGGATCCGCAGGCTGCCGGTGAAGTCGCTGCCGGCCGCGAGCACGGGGCCGCGCAGCGTCCGCGCGTGCCGGAAGTCGGGGCGGTCGCTGAGCTCCACGAGCATCCGCCCGGCCCGGTCGGCCCGGGTCCAGATGTTCGCCGCCGCGCCGAACGCGTCGCCGCTCTGCACGCCGTGGGTCAGCACCGGCCGCCCGTCGGGCACGAACGCGACGGACGGCGTGGCCGGCAGCGCCGACGCCGTGACGGCACCGGCCGCGACTGCCGCCGAGGTGCCCAGCACCCGCCGGCGGTTCCAGGTTCCAGAAGTCATGCCCTTGGTCTACGCGAGCGGGCCGATCGACCGATGCCATCGACGTGAACGGCTCCGGACCACTTCCCAGCCGCTGCGTTACCGGCGCCGCGGGCGGCCTGCCGCCGAACGGCGCTCGTCAGCGACCCGTGAGGAGCGCCGCGAGGTCGGTCGGGTGGGTCATCGGGGCGTCGTGGTCGCTGTCGATGAGGTGGTACGGGGTGCCGGCGGCGTCGAGGCGGGCGCGGGTGACGGCGGCCGGGTAGCCGGGTGGGGTCGCGGTGCAGAAGATGTGCGTGCGCGGTACCGACGCCGACGCCGCCGTGGGAGCGGGCATGGGGTCCAGGGAGGGGGCGAGCGGGGTCGGGCAGAGGCGGGCGTTCATCCAGGCGGCGGTCTCCTCGTCGAGGCCGGCGCCGGCCTGGAGGGGCTTCGGTTGCAGCCACAGGTCGCGGGGCAGGTCGGGCACGGGCCCGAGGAGGGCGGCGGCGCGCTCGCCCGGCAGGGGCTCGGGCGCGTCGACGAAGACCAGCCGGGCCAGGCGGTCGGCGCACCTGGGCGCCGCGGCGGCGATCGCGATGCCGCCCTGGCTGTGGCCGGCGAGGACGACGTCGTGCAGGTCCTCCTCGGTCAGGAGGTTGGCGACGTCGAGGGCCCAGGTGTCCAGGGAGGGCGGCTCGGCGGTGAGGTGGCGGCGGTCGCCCATGCCGGTCAGCGACGGCGTGTGCACCTCGTGACCGGCGGCCGTCAGCAGGCGGCGGACCCGCGACCACGACCACGCGCCCCGGAAGGCGCCATGGACCAGGACGAACACGGTCACGGCCGGTCCTCCAGCACGACCTCGCCGGTCATGCGGGGATAGGTGTCGTACGGGCGGAGGTGCTCGTACATGGCCTCGGTGTGCTCGACGTAGCCGGGTGTGCGGGTCGCCTCGGCGTAGGACTCCGCCGTGTCGAAGAGGCGGATGTGGGTGAAGTGCGTCGGGTCGTCGGCGTCGCGGACCAGCCAGCGGCCCCGGAAGCCGGGGTGGGCGGCGAAGTAGTCGGCGAACCGCGCGGACAGCGCGACGTACGCGTCGGCGTGGCCCTCCGCGTCACGGGTCCAGGCCTGGCTGACGACGACGTGCATGGGGCTCCCTTCGTTCCGCTGTGAGAACCGATGTTTCCATCTGGACGCGGCGGGCGGAAGCCCCCGGGCTACTCGATGACGTCGGACGGCGGGCGGCGGTTCGTGAAGCACGTCGACGGTGCGTAGCCGAAGCGGAGCACCAGCTGCGGGTCGTGGGACCGGCGCAGGGCGAGCCGCACCTGCTCGCGCACGGCCGGCACCTCGATCGGCTGGGAGAACAGCGCGGCGGTCAGGCCGAGGTCGGCGGCGAGCAGCAGCAGCCGCTGCAGCACGATGCCGGCCCGCAGCTCGTCGGCGGGCCGGTCGCCGGGCACGCCGAGCACGGCGACGACCGGGCCGCGGCCGGGGTCGCGGGTGTCCTCGTGGCCGGGGCCGCCGAAGTCCCGGCGGGTCAGCAGCTCCCCCGGGTGTGGCGTGGCGCCGGCCGCCTGCGGCCCCACACCCTCCACGTCCTGGTCGGCGCCGGAGCTCCAGGCGCGCAGTTCGGCCAGGTACCGGGGGTCCGCGCGCAGCTCCGTGTCGGCCTCATGGGTGAGCGCCGCCAGGGCGTGCAGGGCCGGTCCGTCCTCGACCAGGTCCAGCCAGCCGCCGTCCTGCTCGACCTGCCGCACGAGCTGCGTGGCGATGCCGGCGTCGACGGCGGTGTCGGCGAACGGGGACCGGTTGGTGTGCCGGCGCCAGATCTGCCAGTGCAGGCGGCGCTCCAGCGGCGTCGGCGGCCGCGGTACGGCCGGCGTCAGGTGCACCACACCCGCATGGGTCGCGACGTCCGCGGGCGCCTCGGCGACCGCGAGCGACAGGGCGAGGTTGGCCGCCGCGGCGCCGCACGACACGCGCGCGGCCCGGCCGTCCGGATCCGTGGCCGGCAGCGCCCTCGCCGGGTCGACGCGCACCTCGATGCCGCCCTCCGTGCGGCGGAAGCGCCACGGCTGGCTGTTGTGGATCGACGGCGCCCGCACGGCGTCGCCGACCGCGGAGACGAACGTGTCCTGGTCCCACATGGATGCCCCCGGCGGGTGTGCGCGGTATCTGCCGGATACGACGCTTCCCCGGGACGCCGGGCGACCGCCAGAGGCGAAGGTCCCGTCCACCCGCTCCGCGAGGTCTGGCGGGTGTCAGGCGGGCTTCGGCTGCCCGTGCAGGATCGTCAGGAGCATCGGCTCGGTGTTCAGCGTGACCTGCAGCGTGTGCAGCGGCGTCGTGCCGGGCCACACGATCTTCGCCCGGCCGACCACGACCTGCGGCAGCGACAGGTGACTGGGCTTCGGCAGCAGGCTCTTCACGTTGCCGGCGAGGATGTTGACCAGCTCGCCGAGCGCGTCGGCGCAGTCGTCGGCGTTGGCGCTCGCGGGGTCGACGTCGAGCATCGCGCCGGCGACCACCCCCGCCACCGGCAGCCCGCAGCGCAGCACGGCCAGGCCGTTCCACGCGCCGGCGAGGCCGATGCTGGCCGTCACGTCCGCGGTGTCCGCCGGCGGCTCCGGGGCGGGCGTCACCTCCGGCGCGCAGTTCAGGTACGCCGTCCACACCTGCCAGACGATGCCCCGCACGTCGTCCTCGGACAGCGACGGCTCCGGGTCCACGAGACCACCCCCGGTGGTCCCATCGGCAGGCCTGCGCCCGGCTTGAGGTCCCCCGAACACGGGACTTCCGGCCCGTTCGCACCGGCGCCGCGGCGACAACACTGAAGTCGTCAAGGAAACCGACTGGAGGCCCGAAATGAGCGCCGCATCCGTCCACCACACCCCCGTCAGCCACCTCGAGCGGGTCGAAGCCCCCGGCAGCATGCTCACCAAGACCGCCGCGAAGGCGCTCGCGGTGCTGCGGATCGGCACCGGGTTCGTGTTCCTCTGGGCGTTCCTCGACAAGACGTTCGGCCTCGGCTACGCGACCCCGTCGGCGAAGGCCTGGATCAACGGCGGCTCGCCCACGAAGGGCTTCCTGAGCTCCGTCGACGTCGGCCCGCTGCAGTCGGCGTTCCACGCCATGGCCGGCACCTGGTGGGCGAACTGGCTGTTCATGCTCGGCATGCTCGGCGTTGGCCTGGCCCTCATCGCCGGGATCGGCCTGCGGGTCGCCGCCGCGGCGGGCGCGCTCATCATGTCGATGATGTGGCTGGCGGAGTTCCCGATCGCGCAGCACACCGCGGCCGGCGCCGCGAGCGGCTCGACCAACCCGTTCGCCGACTACCACCTGGTCTACGCGGTGGTGCTGGTCGTCCTCGCCGCCGCGTACGCCGGCCACACCTGGGGCCTCGGCCGCCTCTGGGCCAAGCTCCCCTTCGTCCAGCGCAACCGCTGGCTCATCTGACCACCCTTCGGCGAACGGCCCGGGACCACGCGTCCCGGGCCGTTCGTGTGCCCCGGACATGCCGCCCGGGCTGCACCCGTTCAGGCCCGGCGGATCGGCATGTGCGTCGGCGCCGGTGGCCCGCCGAGGAACGCCGCGACCAGGCCGGTGCACAGCTGCGGCCGCTCGATCAGCAGCGTGTGCGAGGCATGTGGCACCACGGCGAGCTCGGCGCCGGGCAGCCCGCGGTAGAGCTCCAGCGTGTGCTCCAGGGAGACGGCGTCGTCGTCGCCGACGAGCACCAGCGTGCGGCAGCCGACCGCACCCAGGTCGGCCGCGGTCAGCGCCAGGTCTCCCGCCTCGGCCGACTCGGCGATCCGCGCGATGACGGACGCCAGCCGCCCCGGCCCGTCCGGCGACACGCCGGCGTGCTGGTCGTAGATGATCTGCGGGATGTCCGCCGGCGAGGCGGGCGGCAGCACCCAGCCGTCCTGGTGGAACGCGGTGCTGATCAGCACCAGCCGGGACACCAGGTCCGGGCGGGCCAGCGCCGTCAGCAGCGCCACCACCCCGCCCGCGCTGTACCCGACCAGGGCGGCCGCCCCACCCACCACGGTCTCCAGGAACGCGATCATGTCCGCGGCCATCACCTGCGGGCTGAGCGAGCCACCCGGGTCCGCGGTGTGCCCGTGGCCGCGCCGCTCCGGAAGGTAGAGCCGGAACGATCCCGCCAGCGCGTCCAGGTTGCCGGCGAAGCAGCGCGAGTCGACGATCGCGCCGTGCAGCAGCACCACCGGCTCGCCCGAGCCGCGCTCGTCGTGCCACATGCGCATGCCGTCGCCGTCGGCGTATCGCCGCACCAGTCGCTGCACCAGGACCTCCCCCGCCCGTCCGCCCGCGACCGATCATGCCGCACCCCGGCCGATCCCGCGGCCCCGTGCCCCCACCGCCGGAAGGGGTCAGGTGGGGCGGGCGCCGAGCTGCTCGACCTTGTCCGTCGGGCCGGAGACGATCAGGATGTCGCCGCGCTGGATGACGGTGTCGGGCAGGGCGGTCTCGGCCTCCTCGCCGGCGCGTTTGACGGCGACGACGGTGATGCCGTGCCGGGTGCGCAGGGCGAGCTGGGTCAGGGTCTGGCCGATCATGTCGTCGGGCGGGCTGACCTTGGCGATGGCGTACCCGTCGTCGAACTCGATGAAGTCCAGCAGCTTGCCGGTGACGAGGTGCGCGACGCGCACGCCCATGTCGGCCTCGGGGAACACGACGTGCCGGGCGCCGACGCGCTCCAGGATGCGGCCGTGCTTGGCGGAGATGGCCTTGGCCCAGATCTCCTCGATGCCGAGCTCGGTGAGGGCCAGGACGGTCAGGACGCTCGCCTCGATGTCGGTGCCGATCCCGACGACGGCGCGGCTGAACTCGGGGACGCCGATCTGCCGCAGGGCCTCCTCGTCGGTGGAGTCGGCCTGCACGACGTGGGTGAGGACGTTGGCCAGCTTCTGCACGATCTCGGCGTTCTCGTCGATGCCGAGGACCTCGTGGCCGAGCTCGGTGAGCGACTTGGCGACCTGCCCGCCGAAGCGGCCGAGGCCGATGACCACCACGCCGCCCGACGCGTCGCCCTTGCCCATGGAGCCTCCCCGGAAACGTCACCCGATGATCGGCCGCTCCTCGGGCAGGCGGTAGCGCAGCTTCCGGTGCCGCAGGGCGATCGCGGACGCCACCGTGATCGTACCGACCCTGCCGATGAACATCAGCGCGACGAGCGTCAGCTGGCCGGCCGGCGGCAGGGACGCGGTGATGCCGGTGGACAGCCCGGCGGTGGAGAACGCGGCGGTCGCCTCGAACAGGACCCGGTCGAACGGCAGCGCGGTGAGCAGCAGCAGGACCAGCGTCCCCAGCGCGACGGTGCCGACGCCGAGCAGGGCGACGGTGACCGCCTGCCGGACCGTCTGCGCCGGGACGCGGCGGGCGCCGACGTTGACGTCGTCCTCGCCCCGGACCTCGGCCCAGATGACGAACGCGAGCAGGAAGAACGTGGTGACCTTGATGCCGCCGGACGTGCCGGCGCTGCCACCGCCGATGAACATGAGGACGTTGGTGAGAGCGAGGGTCTCCGGGCGCGCCGCCGCGTAGTCGATGCTGTTGAACCCGGCGGTGCGGGGGCTGACGCCGGAGAACGTGCCGCCGACGAGGGTCTGCCACCAGTTGAGCGGGCCGAGGGTCGCGGGGTTGGACCACTCGAAGGCGGTGACCGCGGCGGCGCCGACGAGCAGCAGGATCGCCGAGCCCCAGACGGTGAGGCGGGTGTGGATCGACCAGTACCGCGGCTTGCGCCACTCCCGGTAGAGCTCCAGCATCACGGGGAACCCGAGGCCGCCGAGGATGACGGCGACGGCGACGGTGCCGCAGATCCACGGGTCGCCGACGAAGCCCATGAAGCTGTCGGAGTACAGGGTGGTCCCGGCGTTGTTGAAGGCGCTGACCGCGTGGAAGACGCCGTGCCAGAGCGCGGTGCCGAACGAGTCGTCGTAGGTGGTGCGGAAGCGGACGGTCAGCACGGCGGCGACCACCAGCTCGAACCCGACCATCATGGCGAGGACCCGCAGCAGCAGCGCCCGCACCTCGCCGAGGTTGAGCGAGCGGGTCTCGGCCTGGGCGACGAGCCGGGTGCGCAGCGCGAGCCGGCGCGAGACCATCAGCCCGAGCACGGTCGCGAAGGTCATGATGCCGAAGCCGCCGACCTGGATGAGGCCGAGGATGATGCCCTGGCCGGCCGGTGACCAGTAGGTCGCCGGGTCGACGGTGCTCATGCCGGTGATGAACACCGACGACGCGGCGGTGAACAGCGCCACCAGGAACGGCGCGGGCTCCCCGGCGGCGCGGGCCGCGGGGAGCATGAGCAGGCCGGTGCCGACGGCGAGCGCGGCCAGGAACGCCGTCGGCAGCAGGCGGGTCGGGTGCCGCAGGGCACGGAGCATGGGGAAGATCCTATGGCCGCGGGGACGGTCACACGCTGCTCGCCGCCAGCTCCCGGGCGTCGCTGGGCTGCGCCGGCACGTCGTGGGAGACCTCCGGCAGCCAGCCGAGCCAGCGGGGCAGCCACCAGTTGCGCTCGCCGAGCAGGGCCATCGTGGCCGGCAGGAGCACCGCGCGGACGATCGTCGCGTCGAGCAGGACCGCCGCGGCGAGCCCGACGCCGAGCTCCTTGGTGGAGACCAGGGGCAGCGTGGCGAACAGCGCGAACACCGCCACCATGACCGCGGCGGCGCTGGTGATGACGCCGGCGGTCGCGGTGATGCCCTCGGTGACCGCCTGCCGGGTCGGCAGCCCCCGGTCGTGGCCCTCGCGGATGCGGCTGACGACGAAGACGTGGTAGTCCATCGACAGGCCGAACAGGATGACGAAGAGGAACAGCGGCATCCAGTTCGTGATGCCGTCGGCGGCCCGGAAGTCCAGCAGCGACTCGAAGTGGCCGTACTGGAAGACGAACACCAGCATCCCGTAGGCCGCGGCGACCGACAGCAGGTTGAGCACCACGCCGGTGACCGCGACGACGACCGACCGGAACGACACCAGCAGCAGCAGGAACGCCAGCCCCAGCACGAACCCGAAGACCAGCGGCATGGAGCCGGCGAGCTGGTCGTTGAAGTCCTTCGAGCCGGCGGTGCCGCCCGTGACGCCGACCCACGCGCCCGGCTGCTTCGCGAGCGTCGCGGGGATGACCGTCCCGCGCAGGGCCGCCAGGGCCTCCTCGGAGGCGCGGTCGCTGCCGGTACCGGAGAGGCCGACGCTGATGACGGCCACATCGCCGGCGGGGTTGACGGCCACCGTGACCGGCTCGTGCAGCTTGCCCGTGGCGAGCGCCTGCCGCTTGAACTCCGCCACCGCCGCGTCCCACCCGGCGCCGGTGACGGCGGGTGCCTTGACGACGACCTCGGCGGGCCCGGTGCCGCCGGGGAACGCCGCCTGGATCGCCAGGAACGCCTGGGTGATCGGCGCGCTCGGGGACAGGTCCTCGACGCCCTCACCCTTGGTGCGCAGGTCCAGCGCGGGCGCGGCGAGCACGCCGAGCGCGGCGACGGCGACGACGGTGGAGACCAGCGGGCGCTTCAGCACCAGCCGCAGCACCGCACCCCAGACGCGGCCTCCGCCGCCGCGCCGGCGGTACAGGCCGGGGATCTTCCCGAGGTCGACCCGGTCGCCGAGCGCGGACAGCAGCGCCGGCAGGACGGTCAGCGAGCCGAGGACGGCCGTGGCGACGACGAGGATGGTGCCGACGGCGAAGCTGACGAACGTCGTGTCGCGGGTCAGGAACATGCCGGCCATGGCGACGATGACGGTCAGGCCGGAGACCCAGATCGACCGGCCGGACGTCTGCGCGGCGATGACCAGGGCCCGGTGCGGGTCGACGCCGTTGCGCCGTTCGTCGCGCTCCCGGCGGATGTAGAACAGGCAGTAGTCGACGCCGACGGCGAGCCCGACCAGCAGCATGACGTGCATCGTGGTGTCGACGGCCGGCGCGAGGTGGCTGGCGAACGCGAGGAGCCCGACCGCCCCGACGACCGCGGTGACGGCCAGCCCGACGGGCAGCAGCGCCGCGACGATCGCGCCGAACGCGACCAGCAGGATGCCGAGGGTGACCGGGATCGACAGCATCGACAGCCGGTTCAGGCCCTCGTCGAGCTCGTCGCCGATGAGCTTGTCGCCGCTGGCGTCGCCGGCCTCGGCGATGTAGAGCTGGGGGTGCGCGCGCTGCACGCCGGCGACGGCGTCGAGGACCGGCTGGATGCGGTCCTTGGCGGTCTCCGGGTCGCCGCGCACGGTGAACGTGAGCAGCACCGACCTGCCGTCCTCGGAGGTGACCGGCGCCGCGACGGGCTCGGTGGCGCCGGTGCCGTTCACGGCGGCGGTGACCTCCGCGACGGCCGCCTCGAGGTCCGGGTCGTCCACTGTGGACTTGCTGGTGACGATCACCATCTCGCCGGCGCCCTGCTCGGGGAAGCCGGCCTGGGCGACGATCCGGTCGGCGCGGCCCGACTCGCCGTTGCCGAAGTCGCCGCTGGCCGCCTCGACCATCCCGGCCTGCCCGCTGAGCACGGTGACCCCGACGACGAAGACGAGCCATCCGATGATGGCGAGCGCGCGATGGCGGGCGCTCCACACCGCGACCCGCGCCGCGATGCCCTTCACGTTGTCCCTGGATTCCATGCTTGGAACGCTATTGAGGCGGCCACCCCGGATCGATCCGGCGGACCGGCGGACCCGGGGTGGGGCGGGCGGGCGGCGGCCCGGTAGGGACAGCCCTACCGTCCACGGCCGCCACCCTCCGGGTCACCCGGTCCGCTCGACGATGCCGGCGACGCCGGAGCCGGTCCACACGGCGCCGGAGCCCCAGAACGACGCGGTGCCTGGAATGTTGGCGAGGGCGTCGAGGCTCGGGTCGGCCCGGTCGACCTTCGGCCCGTACGTGACGCTCCACCGGCCGCCGGCGTAGCGCAGCAGCAGCGTGCCCGGGTACTCGACGTACGGCGGGATCGGGTTCGTGCCGCTGATCCAGAGGTTGCCGTTCGCGTCGCCGGCGACCGCGTGGACCCAGCCGGCGGCGGCCGGCCCGGCGACCCGCTGCCACGTCACGCCGTCCCAGTGCAGGATCACCGGTTTGGGCGCCGAGTCGTAGTCCTGCGTGCCGACCGCCCAGGCGTCGGTGGCGGAGCGGGCCCACACGCCGGTCAGCTGGGTGGCGGCGACCGTGGGCAGCGTCGCCACCCGCCACGTGCCGCCGATCCGCTGCGCGATCATCGCCTCCGGGTACGGGGCGCCGGCGAGGTACCGCTCACCGGCGGCGAACACGCTGCCGTCGCCGGTGCTCGACACCGCCCGCAGCACGCCGTCGAGCTGCTCCGCCCCCGCGACCGGCACCCGGTCGAACCGCTGGGTGCCGCCCTCCATGACCAGCGGCGCGGAGCCGTCGTGGCCGACCAGCACCGCCCGGCCGCCGCCGGTGGCCGCCACGTCCAGCAGCCCGGCGTAGCCCTCCGGGGTGCCCAGCGGCGCATGCGCCGTCCAGGTCAGGCCGTTGAAGTGCCCGGCGTAGGGGCGGCCGGACTCCCCGAGGCCGACGGTCCAGACGTCCGCGGCGCTCGCCGCGCTGACCCTGGAGAGCGCCAGGGCCTTGTGCGGCAGCCGGCGCTCCGTCCACGCCGTGCCGTTCCACCGCAGCAGCGCGTAGGGCTCGTCGATGGACCATCCCGTGTACGTCGACGCCTGGTACCCGACCGACCAGGCGTTGTCCGGGCCGGTGGCGGCCACGTCGGTCAGCCTGCTGTCCCGGATGAGCGCCGGCACCGTCGCCGTCCACACCGGCGTGGCGGCAGCGGCGGCCGGCTTCTTGGCGGCCGCGGCCGGCGCCGCCGGCAGCAGTAGCGCGCCCACGGCGAGCGTCGCCGCGGTCAGTCTCATGCGCATGAAGGTCCTCCCCGTCGTCGGATGACCTTCAGCCTCACCGCCGTCGATGCGACGCGCGAGCCCGCGGCGGCACCCGTAACAGGGCTGTAAGAACCCGCCGGCCCTACCCGGCGCGCAGCTGGCGGGCGGCCCGGTCGAGCCAGGCGTCGACCGCGGCCCGGTCGAAGCCGCGGAACGCGACCGGCAGGCGCGTGTCGCCGATCGCTCGCAGCGCGTCGGCCCGCCGGGCGGCGTCGCCGCTCGCGATCGCCCCGGCGACGAGGGTGAGCAGCGCGTCGGTCTCCGCGGGGCGGTACCCGCGCAGCACGATCGGCAGCTCGACGGCCGCCGCCCAGACCGGGCCGGGGCCGGGGCCGGGGCCGGAGCCGGAGCCGGAGCCGGGATCCGGCTCGGCGGCGCGGGAGGCCGCCAGCCAGGCGTCGACCTGGACCGGCGAGTAGCCGCGGAGCACCACCGGCAGCGGGCCGGCCGCGCGCACCGCGGCGGCGACCCGGTCCCGGTCGCCCGCGGCCGCCTCGACCGCCCGCACCAGGGCGTCGACGGCACGCCGGTCGTACCCGCGCAGGACGACCTCGAACGCAACCATGCCCTGCATTGTCGGTGCCCGGGTCAACCACCGCGGCGGAGGGTGCCGGCCAGCACGGCGGCGGTCACCGCGGCGGCGACCCGGGGCGGGAGGTCGTCGGTGAGGGGTTCGCCGCTGACGTACACGCGGTAGTAGAACGGCGCGGCGAGCATGCGGATCACGTCGTCGGCGTCGGTATCGGCGGGGATCTCGCCGCGGGCGACGGCCTCGTCCACGACCGCCGCCGCGCGCTGGATGCGGGCCTTGATGGTGCGCGTCAGGACCTGGCGGGCGGCGGGATCGTGGACGGCGGCGGCGGTCAGCGCGTCCATCCACGGCCGGTGCACCGGGTGGCGGTGCAGCTGGACGATGAGGCCGCCGATCGGGCTCGACCGCTTCGTGCTGTACACCTTCGACTTCGGCGGCCCGGTCGGCCTGCGGCTGGCCACCCGGCGGCCCGCCGCCGTCGCGGGCCTCGTCGTGCAGAACGCCAACGCCTACGACGAGGGCCTCTCCGACCTCGCCCGCGCCATGGTCGCCAACCGCCCGGGCGTCGAGGGCGCCGAGGACCGGGTCCGCGAGATCCTCACCCTGCCGGTCACCCGTGGCCAGTACGAGGGCGGCACCGGCGACCCGTCCCTGGTGGCACCGGACGGCTGGACCCTCGACCAGCACTTCCTCGACCTGCCGGGGCGCAAGGAGGCCCAGGTCGCGCTCGCCCTCGACTACCACAGCAACGTGGCGCTCTACCCGCGCTGGCAGCGGTGGCTGGCCGAGCACCGGCCGCCGGCGCTGGTCCTCTGGGGCCGCAACGACCCGTTCTTCCCCGAGGCGGGCGCCCACGCGTACCTGCGCGACCTCCCCGACGCCGAGCTGCACGTCCTGGACACCGGCCGCTTCGCCCTCGAGGAGTGCCTGCCGCGGATCGCCCCGCTCGTCGCCGCCTTCCTCGACCGTGCCTGGCCGCCGCCCGGCCCGTGACCCGCTCGCCGTCAGCCGCGCCTGCGGCGCACGACGACCGTGAGCTCCCACGCGAGCAGGGCGACCGTCACCAGCAGGACACCGCCGCCGACCAGCATCGACCTGCTGCCGGCGGCCCCGTCCCCACATCCGCGAGCGCCGACAGCGGCACCGTACATCAATGCGTGCGGCGGTAGGGTCCCCGTCATGACGGTTGTCGCACGCGTCGGCTCGGTCACGCTCGACTGCCCCGACCCGCGGGCCCTGGCCGACTTCTACCAGGCGGTCACCGGCGCGGACCGGGAACACGACAGCGACGACACCGTCGCGCTCGCCGCGGTGCCGCCCGGCGGGATCAACCTGTGCTTCCAGCGCGTCGCCGACCACCGGCCACCGCGCTGGCCGGACCCGTCCGCACCGCAGCAGTTCCACCTCGACCTGTACGCGGAAGACCCGGCCGCCGCGCTGGCCCGCATGATCGAGCTCGGCGCGGCCCTCGCCCCGCACCAGCCGGGCGAGGGCCGCTGGACGGTCCTGCTCGACCCGGCCGGCCACCCGTTCTGCCTCGCCGCCGCGCCGTGATCGGCGGGTGCGGGGCACCGCCACCCTCCGGCGCGTGGACCTCGACCGGCGCCGCCGACGTTGCGTCCTTGCCCCACAGTGGCGGTAGGCGAGCGTGAGGGGACACCATGCAGGAGCTGTCTGCGCTTGCGGGCGCGGTCATCGGCACGGTCCTGGGCTTCATCCTGTCGAATCTCGGTGAACGGGCCCGCTGGCGCAGGGATCAGCGCGTGCGATGGGATGCGGCCCGGCTGGCCGCGTACACGGAGTACTGCAACGCCGTCAAGAAGATGGTCCACCTCTCGACCGGCATGGCTCGCACCCGAGGGCTCCCGCACTCGTCGGACGTGGTGCCGCTGGAACGCGGCCAGGTGGAGCTGGCCGCGGCGGCAGGCCTGCGGGCACAGGTGTGGGAGACAGTTCTCCTGCTCGGCAACCCGGAGACCATCGAGGCCGCGCGCGCCTGGCACCAGAGCGTGTGGCAGCTGGAGTTCTTCGCCCGCGGGATACTGACCGGCAGGGACAACTGGGCGCATGCCCTCGACGAGTTCGAGCTCACCAGAAAGGCGTTCTACCGGGCCGCGCGCACAGACCTCGGGCTCGCCGGGGACATTCCGACCTCGTCCTGGCCGCCGCCATGGCTCGACCGTCTCGAGCCGGAGCAGAGGGCCGCGGTGGTCAGCTCGACCGATCCCCGGTGAGGCCACCCCGTTGTGCCTGGCCTCGCCTTACGTGAGGCCTGCTGATCGTCGGCCTCGTCGCCGGCGCGACGCCCCGCTGACGCTCCAGCCTGCACGAGCGCGACGGGCCGGGGACCCGCACAGGGTCTCCTCGGCCCGCGGGGCGTCGGGGAACCGCTCGGACAGGATGTCGGCCTCGCGCCGCAGTGCCGTGTCGATGTCGCCCAGGTGAGCGACCCCGTCGTGACCGGTCATCATGGCATCGTCCTCTCACTCGTGCCTCTGCCGTCTCATGCCCGCCGGCCGGCGGTCCTACGGTTGACGGGCGGTGAACGCGCTGCCGTCCGGCGCGTGCACGGACAGGTGCGGCGACAGCGCGCGGAGGAAGTCCGGGGCATCGAAGGCGGCGCCGGCCGAGGCGACACCGGCGGTCCTGACGCGGCCGGTGAGGATCCGGTCGACGGCCTCGACCGCCAGGGGCGCGCTGATCGCGTAGATGTCCTGGCCGGTCGCGGTGATGCGGCGCTCCTCGGTGCCGGAGCGGACCACGACGTCGACCATGAACGTCTGCGCGGAGCGGCCCCGCGCGTCGACGGCGGCCGGGGCCGGGGTCTCCGGCGCGGCCAGGTCGGCGGCGGCCGTGGCGGTCATGTACGTGCGCACCTCCGGGACCGCGAGGTGGCTGGGGACGGTGACGACGTCGGCCATCGTGAACTCCCCGATGACGTCGCGCGGACCGAGCGGCGCCGGGAACGGCCACTCCAGGACCGGCAGGGTGCCGGTGTGGTACTGGAGGCGCCCGCCGCTGTAGCGGACCCTGCGCCCGCCCCGCCGCACCCCCGACACGGCGCCCGCGACCCGCGTCCCGGCGGTGGGGTGCCAGCCGCTCAGGCCGTACGCCACGTGCACCTCGCCGGCCGCGGTCCAGTCGCCCATCGCGGTGGTGACGAGCAGGTCCCCGAGCCCGCCGAAGAACGCCATCGCCGGCACCACCGAGGTGTTCCCCGCGCGGTCCTCGAAGTGGCTGAACGTGTCGTGGTTCGCCTCGATCTCGGCGGCGACGTCGACGTACGGGATGCCCGCCCGCAACGCGGCCTCGACCAGCGGCGCGGCGGTCGTGGCGAACGGCCCGGCGGTGTTGATGACGGCCGCCACCCCGTCCAGCGCGCGGTCGAGCGCGGCCGGGTCGTCCACCGCCGCCCGCCACCCGCCGGCCGGCAGCTTGGCGGCGTCGCGGCCCACGTGCCGCGGGGTGTACCCGCGCTCGGCCAGCTCCGCGACGACGAACTTCCCCGTGTGCCCGTAGGCCCCGTACACGGCGACCTCTGCCTTGAAGTGATCCACGCGGATGATCCTGTCCCGGCCCGCGGCACCACACCAGTGTCCGGAACGACGCGACCCGTACAATTTCCGACATGACCTCTGTCGCGGTCGCCGCCACCGACGGGATGCTGCACTTCGAGCTCGCCCTGGCGTGCGAGGTGTTCGGCCCGCCGCCGGACGCGCTCACCGGCCCCTGGTATGACCTCGCGGTGTGCGGTCCGCGGGGCGTGCGGGCCGGCCGCTTCCGGCTGGAGCCCGACCACGGCCTCGACCACCTGGCGCGCGCCCGCACCGTCATCGTGCCGGCGCTCGCCGACGTCGCCGCCGACCCGCCGGCCGACCTGGTCGCGGCGGTGCGCGCGGCCCACGACGCGGGCGCCAGGGTTGTCTCGTTGTGCACCGGCGCCTTTGTACTGGCGGCCGCCGGCATTCTCGACGGGCTCCGCGCCACGACGCACTGGGCGCACACCGACGAGCTCGCCGCGCGCTACCCGAGGGTGGCCGTCGACCCCGACGTGCTGTACATCGACAACGGCCGCGTCCTCACGTCCGCCGGCAAGGCCGCCGCCATGGATCTGTGCCTGCACCTGGTCCGCCTCGACCACGGCTCGACCGTCGCCAACATCGTCGCCCGCCGCCTCGTCGTGCCGCCGCACCGCGCCGGCGGCCAGGCCCAGTTCGTCACCACGCCGGTGCCGGCCGAGGACGGCCACCCCCTGTCCGACCTGCTCCCGTGGGTGATGCAGCGGCTCGACCAGCCGCTCACCGTGGAGGATCTGGCCGCCCGGGCGAACCTGAGCTCCCGGCACCTGGCCCGCCTCTTCCACGCCGTCACCGGCACCACCCCGCTGCAATGGCTGCACACGCAACGCATCCGCCGCGCCCAGCAGCTCCTGGAGAGCACCGACGACGGCATCGACGCCATCGCCTCCGCCGCCGGCATGGGCACCGCCACCACCCTCCGCCGGCATTTCCAGCGGACGCTCGGGGTTCCGCCGGACACGTACCGCCGCACGTTCCGCGCCGTTCCATGACCCGCATCGATCAAGGTCAGCGCGAAGCGGCCGCGGTACGTAAGATCCACAACACGACCGTCCCAACGCCCTACCTGCAGTTCCCCGGAAACGCCCGCGAGGCCCTCACGTTCTACGGCGACGTCTTCGGCTGCACGGTGCAGCTGCACACGTTCGCCGAGTTCAACCGGACCGACGGCCCCGCCGACGCCAACGGCTACCTGACCGGCGGGCCGGTCGCGCTCTTCGCCGCCGACGTGTCGGGGGACGAGGCACCGTTCCGGTGCGAAGGCATGATGCTGTCGCTGCTCGGCGCCGCCGACCCCGCCACCCTGCGCAAGTGGTTCGCCGGCCTCGCCGACGGCGGCCGGGTCGTGGACGACCTGCGGCAGCGGGCCTGGGGCGCGTCCGACGGACAGGTCATCGACCGCTACGGCCTGCACTGGCTCGTCGGCTTCGAGGTCTCCGAGAGCGCCTGACCGCACGCACGGGACGCGCCTGCGGTTCAACCCGCGGCTGTCCTGATGCCGGCTGCACGGCGCCCTCCAGGCAGCCAGCATCGAGCGATGGAAACCCCATCAGGCGACCCGGCGTACGCGCTGGAGCGGTCGCAGGAGGAGTACGAACGACTCGGCCGTCAGGCGCTGTTCCTGCACGGCACCACCGAACGGCTGCTGCGCGACGCGGGCCTCCGCCCCGGCATGCGGGTCCTCGACGTGGGCAGCGGCGCCGGCGACGTGGCACTGCTCGCCGCCGGCATCGTCGGACCGCAGGGCACGGTCGTCGGCGTCGACGTCGACGCGGCGGCGCTGCGGGTCGCCCGGGGGCGGGCCGAGGCCCTCGGGCTGTCCAACGTCGAATTCGTCGAGGGTGACCTGGACACCGCCGACGCCGGGACCGGGTTCGACGCCGCCGTCGGCCGGCTGGTGCTGATGTACCGCGCCGACCCCGTCGCGGCGCTGCGTGCCGTCGCCGCCCGGGTCCGCTCCGGCGGGATCATCGCCTTCCAGGAGCTCGACCTCGACCCCGCGATCGCCGCGCGGTCGCTGCCCGAGGCGTCGCTGTGGAACGACACCGGCCGGCTCACCACCGAAGCCTTCCGCCGCGCCGGCATGCAGGTCCGCATGGGCCGCCAGCTGTTCGCCGCGTACACCGCCGCCGGCCTGCCCGAACCCACGATGCGCGACGAGGCCCTGATCGGCGGCGGCCCCGGCTTCGGCGGCTACGCCTGGCTGGCCGGCGTCACCCGGGCCCTCGCGCCGCTCATCCAGAAGCTCGGCCTCGACCTCCCCGGCGACCTCGACACCCTCGCCGACCGCCTCCGCGCCGACGCCGTCACCAACGGCACGGTCGTCTGGACCCCGTCATTCATCGGCGCCCACGCGACGAAGCCGTAGCACCGGGCTCACGGGAGGCCGGTGCGGCGCGTATCCTCCGCTGGCTGATCAAGCGCGTGGGAGGCACGAAGGCATGGGCACCAGCTACGAAACGCTCATGGTGGTCGGGGAGCTCGCCGCGGTGGTGCCGGCCCTGACAGACCTCGGCGCCGACGCGTGGGTCGTGCCCGCGGCGGCGGGTCGGGTGGCGGTGCTGCCCCGCGAAGGCGAGCACGGCGTCGCCGACGCCGACGGGTTGGCGAGGTCGATCAGCGCGCGGCTGCGCACGCCCGTGCTGAGCCACGTCGTCGTCGACTCCGACGCGGTGCTCATCACCCTCTACCGCGACGGCGACCGCGTCCACGAGTACGTCTCCGACCGGGCAGCGCTCGCCGGCCGGTACACCGGCGGCGGCAGCGAGACCGGAGTCCGCTTCGGCGGCGCCGATCCCGGTGTGTTCGCACCGTTCGGGGTGGGCTCCGTGGACCTGGATCGGCTCGGTGTCACGCTGCGCGGGGAGTTCGGCACCGGGACGAAGGTCTTCGCCGAGTTCCAGCATCGGCTGATCGTCAAGGCGATGAACCTGGACCCGGCCGGCCTCACGACGGCCTTCCGATGGGCCCGGCAGGAAGACCTTCCCGGGGCGGTGCGGGTCAAGCCCGCCGGCCGCGCGCCCCGCGCCGCCGCCGGCTCGACGTCGGTCAAGGTCGCGCTGCCGCTGGACGCCGACGACGTCGCGGCCGGGCAGCTCATCGCCGACGCGACCGGCGGCGGGCCGCTGCCCCTGCGCGCGGTCGTCGGCTGCGCCGGTGTGCTGCACGGCGCGGCCGGTGGCGCCGAGATCTTCATGGCCCACACGCGCGTGCGCCCCCGCGGTGCGACGTACTACATCGAGGTCCACGGCGCCGGCGGGGATCGGCGGCAGATCCTGGACGCCGTCCGGCAGCTCTGGGCCCGGGCCTTGCGCGACCGGTACCAGCTGACCACCGGCCAGGGACCGGAGCTGATCACCCTGACGGACGAGCAGTTCGAGCTCGGCTTCGCCCGCGCCATCGCGTACTGCTCGACCACCTGACATCGTCGGGAAGCCGGCAGCGGTCCGCCGGTCGTAAAGATGACCAAGGCGCGGCCACGCGCCGTTCGCCTGCCTAAACTCCGTCTCCATGCGTGCAATCAAGGTCCTGACCAGCGCGGTCGCTGGGGCAGTCGGCGCCGGTGTCGTCCTGGGTGCGCTGTCGCGCGGGTTCATGCGGCTCCTGACGCTCGCGGGCGGTGGTGAGCCCGGGTTCAGCTGGTCGGGGACCTTCTTCATCGCGCTCATCTACGTCGTCGCGGTGGCGCCGGCGGCACTGGCGGCCGCGATCACGACGCGGTGGTGGCGCTGGCTCGCGGCGGCGGCCGGGGCGCTGTTCCTGATGCTGCCCGCCATCGGCGTCTTCTCCGAAGAGGTCGGTGACGTGAACGGGCTCCCGGCCATGGCCCGGGTCGGCCTCGTCGCGGCGTCGGTCGCCGTGTTCGCCACCGTGTTCGCCGCCCCGGCGGCCGCCATCTGGCTGGTGGATCGGCTCAAGGGCCGTGCGCCCGTCGCCGGCTCCGCGCGGCGGTCCCCCGAACCCGCCCTCGCCGACATCGGCTGACCTCGCACGCCGCCCGCGACAGCGGCATCTGGCGATCTGCTACCGAACGTGCAATGCTCGCTACAACAACAGGAGGGGAGTATTCCCCCGCGGCAGTGTCGTCATCACGGTTGGAGCCCATCCCCGGGTTTCGACCCGGCGCTGCCGGTCGTCCAGGCTTCGCGGACGGCGGAAGAGACCTCCGGTATCAGCTGCATGCTCACGTTCGGCCCAGCGCCGAACGCAGGCTGCCGTGTCTGCCGGAGGTACCGCAATGGGCGCGCTGCCCGCGTTCGCTTTCCTCGTCCCTGCCGCCTGCGCGGCGATCTGGGCAACGGCTCGCGTTGTCCTCGTGCTCATCGTCCTGCGCGGCACGAAGCCGGAGGAACGCGCCGAGCTCCTTCGCGCCATGTCGCACCTCAGCCACCCACCCGCGCTTCCGCGCCCCCGCCCACGATCACCACGTCCGCGCCAGTGACGATCGGGTGCACCGCGCGGACCCGGCCACCGTCCGGCTCGTGCCGCGTCAGAGCGCGATCGGACGGTAGGCCAGTGCGGCGTCGACGATCTGTTCCGCCGTCGCGTCGCGCAGTGCCGGCGGCGGGTGGAAGATGAGGCCGCTCGCGCCGGGCATCACGGTGTTGCGGTCGAACGCGGCGATGGACCAGTCGTCGGCCGGGTCGGCGAGGATGCGACGCACGATCTCGACCAGTTCGTCCCGGGTGACGTCGGGCAGCCGGGCCGGCGGCGCCGCGCACGCCCACTCGATCAGTGCTTCGCGGTCCGGCGCTCCGCAGTGATAGCGGAAGTCGTCGGGCTCGAAGCGGTGGCCGGTCGTCTCATTGAGTGCCGCGACCGCCGCGGCGGCGTCCGCGCCGCTGCCGACGAGCGCCTCGATCCGCTGTACCGCCGCCGTGATCGCGGCTCGGCGCTCGGCCGTGACCGGCCTGCGTCGTAGCGCGTCGCGCAACTCCATGCCGCGGACCCTACCGCCCCGACTGATCGACCGCCGGCCATCTGCCGGCGCCGGGTATCGTTGGCGGCGCACGAAAACACGGCCCCGTTGGTAGTCGGGGCGTCGCCGCTTCGGTGGTGATCCGTCTCCTGCCGGTCGGCTCGCTGACCGGTTGTCCGGTGCAGGACGCATGCTGCCTGCACTCAGGAGACCGTGATGGCGACGTTGACCGTGTTCTTCGACAATCCGTTCTGGGTTGCCGTGCTCGAAGTGCGTGACCCGGAGGGTGTACGGGCTACCCGGCACGTCTTCGGCAGCGAGCCGACCGATGCCGAGCTGTACCAGTTCCTGCTCCGGCACGGCGGCGCCCTGCTCGACCGGGCCGGACGGTCCGCCGCGGTGGCCGGGCAGACGGCGCAGCCCCCGGCCCGCGCCCCGAAGCGGCTGGCCCGGGACGCGGCACGGGCCGCGCAGTCGGCGCGGCCGAGCACCGCGGCGCAGGAGGCGGTCCGCAAGGAGCTGGAGCTGCGCAAGCAGGCGTCCGCCCGGCGCGGCCGCGAGGCGAGGGAGGCACACGCCGAGCACCGCCGCGACGTCCGGCGCGCCAAGGCCCGCGAACGCCGCCGCGGCCACTGACCGCCGGGGTCGTCGGGGGTGTGCCAGTGTCCGGTTTGGACGATGTACCGCGGGGCGCTGGTCAGGCGGTGAGGGTGGTGGCGTAGACGAAGCGGTCGGGGCGCAGGACCGCCAGCTCGGCGCGGTGCTTGGCGAACCAGGCGGTCAGCACGCCGTCGACGTCGACCACCGTCAGCGCGTCTTCCGCCGCGGCCGGGCCTTCTGCCGCGGCGGGGCTGTCCGCCGCGGCGGGGGCTTCTGGCGCGGTGGGGGCTTCTGGCGCGGTGGGGGTGGTGCCGGGTGGCAGGACGCGGATGAGGGTTGCCGGCGGGCCGGGGCGCCGGGTCGTGGCGGTCACGGACGGGCCGATCACCGCGAACCCCGTGCCGAGCACGTCGTCGAGGCGGACGGGTTCGGTGGCGCCGACCGGCAGTACCAGCGGCTGGGGGAACATCGTGCCGATGGGGCCGCGGCGGGTGCCACCGGCGAGCGCGCCCTTGTCCAGGACGGGCGCGGGCTTGAACTCGAAGTGGCGGATGAGGCGGCGCACGCGGGGCACCGCCTGGACGGCCCGCAGGGTGGCGTCGCGCAGGAAGGCGAGCACGCGGTTGCGGACCAGGAAGACGCGGCCGAGGCGGACGCTCATGGCGGCCATCGCGGCGGTGTGGGGGCGTCGTTCGGCCTCGTACGTGTCGAGCAGGTCGTCGCCGGCGGTGCCATCCAGGGCCATGGCGAGCTTCCAGCTGAGGTTCGCGGCGTCGCGGAGGCCGCTGCACAGGCCCTGGCCGAGGAACGGCGGCATCTGGTGGGCGGCGTCGCCGAGCAGGAAGACCCGGCCCGCCCGCCACTGCCGCGCGGCGAGGTGGTGGAAGGTGTACGCGACGGCGCGGGTCACCGTGAAGCGGTCGGGGTCGACGTACGGGGCGACCAGCCGCGCCACCGTCTCCGGCCGGGTCATCTCCTCTGGCGTCTCGGCGGCGCGGAGCATGAACTCGAGGCGGTGCGTGCCGAACGCGCCGGGCGAGACGAACGCGGGGCGGCGCCAGTCGCAGACGAACCTGGTCGTCGGCTGGCGGACGCCGCCCGGCTCGACGTCGCCGGAGATCGCCAGCCACGGCTCGGCGTACGACGTGCCGCTCAACGCGATTCCAACGGCCGCCCGGGTCGCGCTGCGGGCGCCGTCGCAGCCGAGCACGTACCGCGCCCGCAGCGAGCTGACGGCGCCGTTATCCAACGCGCGCAGGAATACCGTGACGCCGTCGGCATCCTGGTCGAGGCCGGTCAGCTCGACGCCGGTCCGCAGCGACACGTGCTCGAACCGCTCGAGGCCGCCGCGCAGCGACGCCTCCAGCCGGGGCTGGTCGAAGAAGTGCAGCGGCTCGCTGCCCAGGCCGAAGTCGACCTCGTCGAGCGCGATCGTGGCGAACGGCCGGCCGTCGCCGCTGACGTACTCGACGAGCGGCGGCGGGTACATGTCGGCGGCGACCTCGTCGCGCAGCCCCGCCTGCTGGTAGATCCGCAGGGCCTCGTCGTCGCACGAGAACGCCCGCGGCTGCCCGTGCGGGGCGGTGCTGCGCTCGACGACGACGGTCCGCACCCCGCGGATGCCGAGCAGGTTGGCGGTGAGCGCGCCGACCGGCCCGCAGCCCACCACGACGACGTCTGTGTCCATCCGGCCAGTGCACCAGCGCGCCGTGGGAACCGTGTGGAACCCGTGTGGAGGTCCCTACCGGCGGCGCAGCGCGGCGTCGAGCAGCGACGGTGGCGTGTCGAACTTCTCCTGCGGCGCCAGGTCCACGCCCGGCGCGACGATCGCGTCGACGGCGTCGAGGACGTCCGCCGGCAGTACCACATCCGCCGCCGCCAACTGGGAGTCCAGGTGCTGCGGCGTCCGCGGCCCGATGATCGCGCTCGTCACGCCCGGGTGTGCGGTGACGAAACCCAACGCGAGTTGGATTAGCGTGAGTCCCGCCGCTTCGGCGACCTTGGCCAGCCGCTCGACGGCGTCGAGCCGGGCCCGGTTCGAGGCGATGCCGAGGTCGAAGCGCTCCGGCAGGATCGCCGACCGGCTGGTGGTGATCTCCCGGCCCGCCCGCACCGCACCCGACAGCCATCCGGACGCGAGCGGGCTCCACGCGAGCACGCCGAGACCGTACTCCTGCGTCACGGGCAGCACGTGCGCCTCGATTCCCCGCTGCAGGATGGAATAGCTGGGTTGTTCGGTCACGTACCGGCCGAGGTGGTGCCGCCGCGCCGCCCACTCGGCCTGCACGATGCGGTGCGCCGGAAACGTCGACGACCCGAAGTAGCGGATCTTCCCGGCGCGCTGGAGGTCGGTGAGCGCCGACAGGGTCTCCTCGTCGCTGGTCGTCGGGTCCCAGCGATGGATCTGGTACAGGTCGACGTGCTCCACCCCGAGGCGGCGCAGGCTGTTGTCGAGCGCGGTGACGAGCCACCGCCGGGACGCGCCGCGGTGGTTGCGCTCGTCGCCCATCGGCATGACCGCCTTCGTCGCGAGGACGATGTCGTCGCGCCGCCCGGCGATCGCCCGGCCGACCATCTCCTCGGACTCGCCCTGCCCGTACATGTCGGCGGTGTCGATCATGTTGATCCCGGCGTCGAGGGCGGCGCCGACGATGGCCGTCGCCTCGTCCTGCGTGGTGCGCCCGATGCTGCCGAAGTTCATCGCGCCGAGCACGAGCGTGCTGACCTGCACACCCGTGCGGCCCAAAGTGCGGTACTGCATGGTCGTCTGGCATCCTTTCCACATAAGCGGAACCTCGTTCCGCTCTTCCGACGATACGGAACACGGTTCCGTTTGCCAAGTTCCTGGAGCGGCAGTGACGCACGAGGCACCACGGAAGCGCGCCGACGCGCGCCGCAACGAGCAGACCCTGCTGGACGCGGCGGCGGCGGCGTTCGTCGCGTCGGGCGTCGACGCCCCGGTCCGCGACATCGCCGCACGGGCGGGCGTCGGCGTCGGCACCATCTACCGCCACTTCCCGACCCGCGCCGACCTGGTCGTCGCCGTCTACCGCCACCAGGTCGAGGCGTGTGCCGCCGCCGGCCCGGACCTCCTCGCCGGCACCGCCTCCCCGCACGCCGCCCTGGCCGCCTGGATCGACCTGTTCGTCGACTTCCTCGTCACCAAGCACGGGCTCGCCGCCGCCCTGCGGTCCGACGACACCACGTTCGAGACGCTGCACGCGTACTTCATCGACCGCCTGCTGCCCGTCTGCGCGTCCCTGCTGTCAGCGGCCGTCACCGCCGGCGAGGCAAGGCCCGACGTGGAGCCGTTCGCCCTCATGTACGCCGTCGGCAACCTCTGCATCGGCGCCGGCCGCGACCCCCGCTACGACGCCCGCCACATGGCACAGCTCCTCGTCGCCGGCCTCCGCCCACCGGCACCACCCGCCGCCTGACGAAGAGCGGTGGCCCCCGCCAACACGATCGCCGAGCCACGCCGGCGATGAACGGTGCGTGTGGACAGTGGAACAATCAGAACAATCAGCCCAGACGTGCCGGGAGGAACGGCTTGCCGCCGAAGCCACGGTATCTTGAGGCTGGTAGCCGATCGCCGTTCAGGAGGTGTGTATGACGGCCGAGATGGTCGCGCCGGCCTGGATGCATGAGCAGGTCACGGCCGAGCAATACGCGACCTGGACAGAAGAGCAATGCGCGGGTATCGAGATCGTGGATGGGATGGTCCTCGTGAGTCCGAGCGCATCCAAGCGGCACAACCGCCTCGCCAGGCTACTGGCGAACGCCTTGGATGTCGCCGCGGGGCCGGACTGGAACGCCGACACCGACTTCGATGTCCGGCTTCAGGACGTGCCGCTGAACAATCGTCGTCCTGACGTGACGGTCTACCGGGCGGAGACCATCGACGTCACTCCGACTCGACCCGAACATGTGCTTCTTGTGGTCGAGGTGGTCTCTCCCGGGTCGGAGACGACCGATCGGATCGTCAAGGCAGATCAGTACGCGAGGGCTGGTATTCAGTTCTACTGGCGCGTCGAGCAGGCCGCCACTGGCGCGCCTCTCCTCTACACGTACGTTCTTGACCCGGCGACCGGACGCTACCGCGAGAGCGAGATCTTCACCGGCGTCGTGAAGCTGACCGCGCCTTTCCTGGTCGAAGTCGACCTTGGCGAATTCTGATTCTGTCTCACCGGGGCGGTCGGCTGAGGCCGCGGTGGACGTGATCGAGGTGCTCCGGGAGCGGGTCGGGACGTTCCGGCGGCTGGCGGTCGAGCACGGCATTCCCGTCGTCATCGGTGCGCCGGAGCCGTTGCCGCGGAATCCGGCGCTGCCGGTCGGGCTGTACGACGTGTTCGACCTGGTCGGCAGCGTCGACACCGGGGATCTCCGGTTCGCGCCGCCCGCGGAGGTGCGCACCGTCGAGGCGTGGCGGGATCGCGTCGTCGACGAGGAGTGTCCGCTGGGCGACCCGCCGGCGATCGGCGAGGGGTACGTCGTGACCGGTGACACCGAGGACGACGTCATCGCCATCGGTGACCTCTCCCTCGACGTCGCCGACGGCAGCGTCTACTACATCGACGGCGACAGCTACCGGTTCTACTGCATCGACGGCTCCGGGCTGGACGAGATCGAGGTCGACGAGTTCGCGCCCGACCTGCCGACGTTCTTCACACGGTACGTGTTCGGGCCCGAGTACCCGCGCCTCGCGGCGACCGTGTGCAACCTCCGGGCGTACCAGACCCGCAAACACCGATACGTCGCCCCTTGGATGCGTCTGCTCGTGGCAGCCGGCCTGATCGAACCGCCCAGCCGTGAACGGCCTCGACCGGGACCGTTCGGCGACGGCGACCCCGACGACCTGTTCCGGACCCGGTCGAAGCCCCGCCGCGGCGCTGCTACGTCAGGATGACCGGGTTGGTGAGTGCCGCCATGTGGCCGGTGGGGTGGCGGACCTCGACGCGGAGGAAGGTGGGCCGGTCGGTGGTGGACCAGGCCACGGTGCCCGCGCCGGAGGGAGGCAGCGCTTCCTGGTGGGACCGGCCGCGGTCGGTGTGGAAGCTGACCGTGCCTGACGGTACGCCGCTCACGTGGACCTCCACCGTGACGGGTTCGCCGGCGGCGGCGGGCAGGCGCTCGCCGATTCCGGCCTCGGACGGACCGGCGGTGGCGACCAGCGTCAGGTGGATCGCGGCGGACCCGGCGATCCAGCAGCGGCCCGCGCGCAGGGCGGCGAGCACGGCGTGCTGGGTGAGGTCCGCGGCGTCGACGACGGTCTGCGGGGTGCCGATCTGGCCGGCCAGGTGGACGTCGCTGTTGCCGATCGCCGGTGTCCAGCGGCCGCGGTGCACACCGATCGCCAGGCCGCGGCCCCACTCCGCGAGGGCGGCCTCGTTGTCGGCGTTCCAGGGCAGGTCGGAGCTCCACTGCCCGTTCCACACCTCGACCGCGTCGAAGCCGTCGAACGGGTACATGAAGGTGCCCGCCGGATACGGGGCGTGCGGGTGCGCCACGACGCACAGGCCGCCGGCCCGCTGGACCCGCGCGACGGCCTGGTCGATCAGGTCGTCGCGGACGCCGTAGCGCCAGTCGGCGACGTGCCCGGGAGCCAGGCCGAGCGCCAGCCAGTGCCCGGTCTCGGTGACGACCTCCTGACCGGGGACGACCAGCAGGCCGTCGCCGGCGAGCCGTGACCACGGGTCCCGGGCGGCGTCCAGGTTGTGTTCGGTCACGGCGATGAAGTCGAGCCCGGCCGCCCGGGCGGCCTCGACGAGCTCCTCCGGCGTGAGCTGCCCACCGTGCGAGCGCCGGGAATGCACGTGGCAGTCACCCCTGAACCAGTGCCGGTCCCCGGCCATACCGGCATCGTAGCCCCGCCGGGGCGTCGCCTCAGACCGCTTGCAGCTTCCGGTTGACGTCGCCGGCGCGGGGGTCGCCGATCGCCTCGAAGTGCTGGAGGGCGCGGCGCCACGACACGGCCGCCCCGGCGCCGTCGCCGGCCGCGTGGTGGCGGTCGCCGGCGGCGACGAGGACGTCGGCGGCGGTGGCGCGGTCGCCGAGCTGCTCGAAGAGCTGGATCGCCTTGTCGTAGCAGCGGGTCGCCTGCTGGTGGTCGCCGAGATGGTCGTGGGCGAGGGCGAGGCTGTCCCACGTGCCCGCCTCGCCGTGCCGGTCGCCGACCTCCTGCAGCAGCTGCAGCGCCCGGCCGGACAGGTCCAGGGTCCGCCGGTGGTCGCCGAGCTGGGCGTGCAGCCATCCGGCCGCGTTCAGGGTGCGGGCCTGCCACAGTACGTCACCCGCCGCCTCGAACAGGTCGAACGCCTGCTCGCTGTGGGCCAGCGCCTCCCGGTGCCGCTGCTGGACCTGCAGCATCCAGCCGATGTTGTGGTGGGTGCGGGCCTGGCCGACCGGGTCGCCCAGGGAGCGGTAGAGGTCGATGGCCTGGTCGAGGTGCGGCGCGGCCTCGTCGAAGCGGCCCAGCCGGGCGAGGGTGCGGCCCAGGTCGCGGTGGACGTGCGCGCGGCCGAGGACGTCGCCGACGCGCAGCAGGGCCGCGAGGGCCGCGGTGGACGTCGCGATGAGGTCGTCGAAGCGGCCGAGCCAGTCGAGGTACGTGGTCAGCGTCCACGCGAGCCGCCACACGTGCTCGTCGAGGCCCTCGGCGGCGCCGCCGTGCACGGCCGCGAGCAGGACCGCGTCCTCGGCGGTGAACCACGCCATCGCCTCGTCGCCGCCGCGGACCTTGAGGACCGTGACGCCGTCGGCGGGGCGCGGCAGCCGCGTGGGCGGGCGGCCGGTGTCCAACTGCATGACCGCCGCGTGCGCGGTGTGCAGGTAGTGGTCGAACATCCTGAGGACGGCGGCGCCCCGGTCCGCGGAGACCTGCTCGGCGGCGTAGCTGCGCAGCAGGTCGTGGAAGCGGAACCGGCCGGGCGTGTGCTCGGTGAGCAGGTTCGCCTCGACGAGCTCGGCCAGCAGCGCCCGCGCCCGCGGCAGCCCGACGCCGGCGAGGCTGGCCGCGGCCGGCACGCCGAGGTCGGGGCCCGGGTGCAGGCCCAGCAGGCGGAACATCCGCGCCCCGTCGTCCGTCAGCGCGCGGTACGACCAGGAGAACACCGCCCGCACGTCGGTGCTCGTGTCGCCGCCGTCGAGGGCGTCCAGCCCGCCGGCCGTGTCGCGCAGCTGGGCCGCGTGCGTGGCGAGCGACGTGCCCGGACGGGTCGCGGCGTGCGCGGCGGCGATGGACAGCGCGAGCGGCAGCCGCGCGCACCGCTGCACGATCTCCGCGACCGCGGCGGGCTCCGCGGCGGTCCGGGCCGCGCCGAGCCGGAGGGTCAGCAGTTCGCGCGCCTCCCCCGCCGTCAGCAGGTCCAGCGCGAGCGGCACCGCGCCCTCGGCCGCGACGAGCGGCGTCAGCTGGTTGCGGCTCGTCACCAGGACCAGGCAGCCGGGCGCGCCGGGCAGCAGCGGGCGGACCTGGTCGGCGTCGCGGGCGTTGTCGAGGATGATGAGGACCCGCTTGCCGGCGAGGATGCTCCTGTACCGCGTGGCCCGGTCGTCCAGCCCGGCCGGGACCTGCTCCCGCGGCATCCGGAACGCGTGCAGGAAGCCGCTGAGCGCCTCCGCCGGGTCCATCACGGCGCCGCGCTGGTCGAAGCCGCGCAGGTTGACGTACAGCTGGCCGTCGGGGAACCGGTCCGCGACCCGGTGCGCCCAGTGCACCGCGAGGCTGGTCTTGCCGACGCCGGGCGGGCCGGACACGGCGCAGACGACCGTGGTCCGCGCTGCCGCCGCCTCCTGCACGAGGGCGTCCAGCCGGGCGAGGCGCTCCGCGTGGCCGGCGAACCCGCGCACCGCCAGCGGCAGCTGCGCCGGCGCGGCCGGGGCGGCGGCGGTGACTCGCGACGCGGTCAGGTCGAGCGCGGGGTCCTGCCGCAGCACGGCCGCCTCGAGGTCGCGGAGGTGCTGGCCCGGGTCCAGCCCGAGCTCGGTCGCGAGCGCCTGCCGCAGCCGCTGGTAGGTGGCGAGCGCGTCGGCGGGGCGGCCCGACCGGTACAACGCGAGCATCAGCTGCCCGTGCAGCCCCTCGTCGAGGGGGTGGTCGCGGGTGAGCCGCTCCAGGTCGGGCACGAGCTGCGCGTGCTCGCCGAGCTGCAGCCGGCACTCGGCGAGCGCCGACTGGGCGTGCAGGCGCAGCACCTCCAGCCGCTCGGCCTCCGCGTCGAGGCCGGTCTGGCCGGCGATGTCCTCGAGCGGCCGGCCGCGCCACAGGGCGAGGGCCTGTTGCAGCACGCGCACCCGCTCGGCGTGCTCGCCCTGCGCGGAACCCTGCGCGGAACCCTGCGCGGAACCTTGCGCGGAACCCTGCGCGGTCCCCTGCCGGATGAGCCGTTCGGCGACCGCGACGTCGGTGGCGTCGTCGCCCGGCAGGGCCAGCACGTAGCCGGGCGGACGGGCCACGATGGTGTCCCGCCCGCCCAGCACCTGCCGCAGGTACGACACGTGCCGCTGCAACGTGTTCATCGCCGTGGCCGGCGGGTCCTCGCCCCAGACGGCGTCGATCAGCCGGTCGGTGCTGACCACCTCGCCCCGGCCCACCGCCAGCGCCGCGAGCACCGCCTTGCGGCGCAGGCCGGGCACCTCGCGGGGCACCCCGGCCTGCGTCACGTCGATCGGCCCGAGGAGCCTGACCTGCATCGCTTCCCCCACACCCCTTCAACGACCGGTAAACGGTAGCCGCAGGTGCGGTGGTGGAGGACCCGTCGGTCGGTGACCGGACAGCCGGTATCAGGCGCCCACGATCCGCCACACCTGCGAGTTGGCCCCGGTCCACGGCCGCGTGACGGCGCGGAAGTCCTGCGCGCTGGACACGTACGCGTCGAGGTACCGGCCGCTGCTCACCTGCTGCACCGTGTAGAACGCACCGCCGTAGTCCTGGAGCCGCCACAGCTGCGTGTTGTCGAACGTCTGCCGCGGCCGCGTCACGACCCGGTAGTCGAGGCTCGCGATCTCGTGCGCGTCGAGGAACCGTCCACTGCTGGCCTGTTGCAGCGTGTACAGCCCACCGCCCACGTCCGTCAGCCACCACTTCTGCGTGTTGTCCGTCTGGTACGGCCTGGTCACCACGTTGTAGTCCTGCGACGCGATCTCGTGCGCGTCGAGCAGCCTGGCCCCGCCGTCCTGCGCGAGGATCACCAGTCTCGGCGCCGCAGCGGCCTGCGCCGCCTGTTTCTGTGTCGCCGCCGATGCGGTGGTCGCCGCCCCGAAGAGCACGGCACCCGCCGCCGCGAGCACGACGGCCACCCGCCAACCGGCGCTGCGCTTCGCCTTCATGGTCCTACCTCCGTCTGGTTCCGCCGGCCGGACCTGCCCGGCCGATCTCCCAGAAGGCTGACCGGCACCCCTGAAACGCTGCTGAAACCCCGCTCACGCCGGTCTCCGCCCGGGCGGCCGGCGGGAGCACCGGACGTCCGCCCCTATGGCGTTTCCGTGGATGGCGGGAGATGATCTTCACCTTGGACACGTCGGCCCGGAGGCGATCATCGCAGCGCGCAAGAGCTCGGTCCTGGAAGTGCCCTACGACCAGCACGGGAACCTGATGTTCTGGGTCGACCACCGGTGGGCCCACTCGTATCTGGGCGAGCGCCTGGTGCCGTACACCATGCGGCCCAACGTCGACTTCGAGGCGACCCTCACCGTCGACTCGATGCGGACGGGGCGCTCCGCGAAGTATCTGGTGTGGCGCGACGCCGACGGGCACCACTACCCGATGTTCATCTCCGACCTGACCGAGATGCTCCCGCTGGTGACCGTGGCCCGGGGCGTTGTCTCCGGCATCTGGCGGGTGCGCAAGAAGGGCCAGAACTACGGGATCGCCCTGGCCGCCACCGCCTGAGCGTTCCGCCGGCACCGGTCATCGCCGGAGGCGGTGCAGGAGGAGGTCGGCGCCCTGGGTGGTGGCGATGCCGGCGCCGGTGCGGAGGTCTTCCTGGTTGGCGGTGGCGAGGCCGCGGACGCGGAGGAGTTCGGCGGTGAGGACCTGCTCGCCCATGGCCGCGGCGGCGGTGAGGCCTTCGGTGGCGAGGGTGGCGGCGGTGGTGCGGTCGCCGGCGGCGAGGTGGGCGTCGGCCATGGCGGCGATGGAGATGGTCCTCGTGGCGCGCAGGCCGAGGTGGTGGATCGCCTCGCCGGTGGTGCGCATCGTGGCGATGGCGGCAGGTGTACCGGTGTGCACGGCCGCCCAGGCCGCCACGAACTCGCCGGTGGTGACGAAGTGGGGCATGCCCTGGCGGGCGCCGATCTCGCGGCAGCGCCGGGCGGCGGCGAGGCCGGCGGGGACGTCGTGCTCCTGCAGGGCGGTCCAGGCGGCGTACAGGGCGGCGTTGGCCCGGCCGTAAGGGTCGTCGCAGCGCTCGGCGAGCGCGGCGGCCGAGGCCAGGTCCTCCCGGGCGGCGGCGGGCCGGCCGCGCAGCGAGCGGACGAGAGCACGGAAGTTGTACGCGGCGAGGGCCGGAGTGCGGCCCGCGTGCGAGCGCAGGTGGCGGGGGTCGACGGCGGCGAGACGGTCGACGGCGGTGCTGAGGTGCTCGTCGGCCTCGGCAAGGCGGCCGGTGAAGTAGCAGGCGACGCCGAGCAGGTACGGGCCGGCGGCGGCGAGCAGCTCGTCCGGCGGCGCGCCGGAGTCGTGCGGCGCCCCCGCGGGTGGGGCGGAGGCGATCAGTTGGCGGGCGAGGTCCTCGGCGACCGTGTACTCGGCACGGTTGCAGGCGACCTCGCCCAGCGTCCACAGCGCGGCGCGCACGTCGGTGCCGGTGCCGGTGTACGGCAGCAGCCACCTGGCCCGGGCGGCCGCCTCGGCGACCGCGTCGCTGCCGACGCCGACCGTGATCTGCAGCAGCGCCGCCCGGCGCAGCTGCACGTCCAGCTCGGCGGCGGCCGCGCCGGGGGACGTGGCGGCGTGCGGCGCGAGCTGGTCGGTGGCGCGGGCGAGATGGGCGAGCGCGTCCTCGTACGCGAGGCGGCGCGCGGCGTCGTCGGCGGCGCGCACCGTCCAGCGCAGGAAGTCGCCCGCGTGGCCCAGGCCGATCGACCGTCCATAGTGGAACGCGATCTCGCCCGCGGTGAGCGCGCCGGGGTACGGGTCGGCGGCCGCGGACGCCAGGCGGGCGTGCAGGGCGGCCCGTCGCGCCGCGGGCAGCTCGGCGTACGCGACCTCGGCGAACAGCGGGTGCCGGAACCGGACCGCCCCGGGACCGGCCTCCGTGACCAGCTGCGCCGCGGCCGGGCCGGCGAGCAGCTCGGCGGCGGGGGCGCCGGTCACGGCGGCGAGGAGCCGCAGCTCCAGGTCCCGCCCGGCGACGCCGAGCACGTCCAGGCACTCGCGGGTGACCGCGTCGCGGACGCCGTCCAGGCGCAGCCGCACGGCGTCGCGGACGCTCGGCGGCAGCCGCTCCCCCGGCGCGCCGAGGACCTCGGTGAGGAAGAACGGGTTGCCGCCGGTGCGCTCCGCGAGCCGCCGCACCACGTCGCCGGGCGCGGGCGCGCCGGTGCGGGCCGCGACCAGGTCGGCGACCCCGGCGGGGTCGAGGCCGGCGAGGCGCAGCTGCCCGGACCCGGCGCCGCGGGCGAGGTCGGCGAGGGTCTCCACGAGGGCGGGGTCGCGCTCGTACGGGCGCAGCGTCGCCACCACGAGCGTCCGTCCCGTGTGGACGGTCGTGGCCAGGAACCGGGTCAGCAGCAGCGAGTCCGGGTCGGCCGCGTGGAGGTCGTCGAGGACGAGCACCAGACCGGAGGGGGCGGCGGCCGCTCGTACCAGCGCCGAGACCGCCTCATAGGCGCGGAACCTCGCCGCGGGGTCGGGTGTGACGTCCACCGTGGACGGTCCGCCGACGAACCCGGTGAGGGCCGCCGCGGGGGGCTCGGCGTGCGGGAGGGTGAGCAGTCCGCGCACGATCTGGCTCCACAGCCAGAACGGCGGCGCCTGCCCGACGGCGGGGCAGCGGCCCCACACCACGGGGACGCCGGCGGCCGCGGCCCGGTCGGTGACGGCGGTGGCGAGGGTCGTCTTGCCGATGCCCGCCTCGCCGACGACGGCGACCATCCGCCCGCCGCCGCGCAGCGCCGCCCCGAGATGCTCGCCGAGGACGGCCAGCTCGGCGCCCCGCCCGACGAAACCGGTCGGCGCGGCCTCCCGCCCGGACTCCCGCCCGGCGAAGCCGGGCGACGCGGCCTCGTGTCCGATGTGGACGGTCGGCTCGACTTCGGGGACCGTGTGGCTGAGGATCCGGTGGTGCAGCTCGCGCAGCGCCGCGCCCGGCTCGACGCCGAACTCGGCGGCCAGGAAGCGGCGCCCCTCGTCGTGGACGGTGAGGGCCTCGGTCTGGCGGCCCGCGCGGTACAGCGCGAGCATCAGCTGCCCGCGCGCCGACTCCCTGGCGGGTTGTTCGGCCACGAACCGCCGCAGGTCGGGCAGGACCGCGAGGTGCCGGCCCGCGGCGACGGCGGCGGTGCAGCGGCCCTCCTCGACCGCCAGGCGGGTCTCGGCGAGCCTGGCCACCTCGGCGTGGACGGCCGACAGGTCCCCGGCGGGCGGGTCGCCGCGCCAGAGCGCGAGGGCCCGCGTGTAGTCGCGTTCGGCGGCGGCGGGGTCTCCGGCGGCGAGGGCCCGGGCGCCCGCCTCGGCGAGCGCGGCGAACTCGGCGGCGTCGACCGCTTCGGGCGGCACGCGCAGCTCGTAGCCGCCGGCGTGGCCGACCACGACCGTGCCCTGCGCCCGCGCGCCGCGGCCCGGCTCGAGCGCCCGGCGCAGCGCGGCGACGTAGCTGCGCAGCGTGACCTGCGCGCTCGGTGGCGGGTCGCCGTCCCACAGGGCGTCGGTGAGCCAGCCGGTGCTGTTCACCCGGTTGGGTCGCAGGAGCAGCAGGGTCAGCAGCGCCTGCTGCTTGGGGCCGCCGACCGGCACGGCCGCGCCGTCGCGGGACACCAGGAGCGGCCCGAGTATCGCGAACCGCACGCTCCCGGACATGACCGGTCGAGCATAGCGGTGTGCCACAATGGGTCGCATGCGACGACTCCGAAAGGCGCATGGCGCGTAACGCCCCGGGCGCCGGCCGCGTGACACCGCGGACGCCCGCCATCGACGGCCTGTCGAGCCGCGCCAACGCGGCGGTCCAGGCCCTGCGCCCCCGCATCGGCGATGTCGGCGGCGCGCTCCGCACCTACCGGCGCGAGATCCGGCAGGCGGGCCGCTGGATCGACCTGGCCGGCCAGTGCCCGAGCCCGAGCTGCGACATCAGCATCCAGCGGGACATCCTCGAGGCGGCGCTGCACGCCCTGCCCCGCGACGCCGCCCGCGAGCTGCGGCGTCTCGTCGCGGCGCTGGACGAGGAGTTCCTGCGCAAGACGCTGCCCGACCCGTGGGCCGCCACCCGCGGCCCCCGGCACACGCGGGCCTGGTGGCGGCAGCGTCTCGAAGACCGGTGACGTCAGCGCGGCTGCAGGACGTCGACCGACGGCAGGTCACGGTTGGCGGCGTGGACCTCGGCGATGCCCGCCAGGGCGTCCCGGCCCAGCGCGCGGTAGGCGCCGGTGAGCAGTTCGAGGGCTTCCCGCCGGTACCGGTCGGCGTCCAGCCAGTGCAGCTCCCGGCCGAGGACGAGCGCGAACGCGGGCCTGCCGGCGGCGAGCTCCGCCGTCGCCTCGGCGACCCAGCCGCGGGTGCGCTCCTCGTCGGCGCGGTACGCGTCGTGGCGCGCCTCCATCTCCCCGACGCGCGGGTCGCCGCTGTCCGGCGGGAGCACCGCGCCGAGCGTCACGCCGCCCGGGGGCCGCGGCGCGTCGGCCCAGCGCGGCGGCCCGTCGGCCGCGCACGCCGCGGCGTCGGCCGCGTCGAACCAGTCGAGCACGGCGCGCAGCGGGTACAGCGTCCAGTACCGCTCGGGGTCCTCGTCGTCCTCGAGCGCGTCGTCGAGCACGCGGCGGATCTGGGCGAGGCCCGTCGGGGCCTTCGCCGTCCACGTCTCCGCCGAGTCCCTCGCGTAGTTGTAGGCGACGAACGAGGGCAGCTCGGCCGGGTCGTCGTACCAGAGGCCGTAATGCAGCCCGTCGCTGCCGCCGCCGAGGATCGTCACCAGCTCGGCCGGGTCGCGGCGGAACCGGCAGTGCAGCCGCTCGTCGAGCCCGTCCCGCCCGGCCCGCTCCAGCCCGCCGTCGGCGAAGTAGTCCAGGACGCCCCAGCCCGACAGCCCGAGCGACTGCAACGCCCGGCGTTCGTGGTCGCCGAGACTGTGCAGCGCCGCCGCGAGGACGGCGACGTGCCGGGGCAGACGCAGCCCGTACACCTGCGAAAACCGCTGCTCGACGGCGGGGAACAATCCGGTCATGACGGTCAGCGACGCGAACCGGCGGGCCTCGTCGGCCTCAGTCGGGGCGAACATCGACTCGTCGAACCGCGCCTCGTCGAGCCCGAGCGTCTCGCTGAGCGACGCGCCGAGCGCGGCCCTGGCGGCGCCGGGCACCTCCAGCCGCGCCACCGCCACCGCGACCCGCTCCCCCGCGTCGTCGCCGAGCACGACGGTCGCGGTGGGCCCGCTGTAGGTCCGCTGGTCGTAGAGCGACACCCGCACCACCAGCCCGAGCCCGTCGACGTACGCCGGCTCCGTCAGCGCGCTGAGCGTGACACCGTCGTCGAACTTCCGGTAGCCGATGAGCCGCATGGCTTCGCTGGTCACGGACCGCGCTCTACGGCCGTACACTTCGCCGGTGACGCTCAGGAGGACGTACCGCTTCGTCGACGGCGAACGGATCGAAGGCACCTGGCGGCCCATCTTCATCCGCAACGGTGACACGTACTTCCTGACCGAGCTGTTCGTCTTCGCCGACGGCGTCATCGACTGCTGGGGCTGGGTCGACCTCGACGGCCTGCGCGAGAAGCTGGCGTCCGGCTGGGTCGCCACGCGGCTCGAGCCCGGTGCGGAGGCCAGCGCCCACGAGCTGGCGGACTGGCGCATCGAGGAGCCGGAGATGTGGGTGACCGCCGAAGGTCTCCTGGGTGAGGTCGCCGACCTGATCGACGAGCTCAACGACCGGCCCGACTCCACCGGCCGCTGCCGGCAGGCGCTGGACCGCTACCTGGAGACGCGGACGGAGGCGGACCGGGTGGCGCTGCGGGAGGCGTACCTGGCCGTCCCGGAACACCTGCGGATGTTCGCCCTGGGCGACATGGACGCGAAGGACTGGCCGCTGCAGGTGCTGTGCACCCAGGTCGGCGAGCGCACACCCCGTGGCACGGTCGTCACGCCGGCGATGCACGCGCAGGCGGACGAGTACTTCGCCGACCGGGCCGGGGCGACGGCCCGGCGGCACGGCGGCCGACCCGTCGACGGCCCGCAGGACGCCACGGTCATGCTGGCATGGCTCCCCGGCACCTGGCCCCAGGCGCCGGCCATCGAATGGCTGCGCAACGAGTACCCGGTGCCGGTCACCGTCGCCGGGTCGACGTACGCCAGCGCGGTGCACGCGTACTGGGCCCTCGCCACCACCGACGAGGCGGCCCGCCACGCGATCGGCGCCGCGGCGACGGCGATGCTCGCGGAACGGACCGCCAGGACCGCGCCGCTGCGCCCGGACTGGCCGCTCGTCCGCGCCACCGCGATGCACGCGGTCCTGCGGGCGAAGTTCACCCAGCACCCCGCCCTCGCCGACGTCCTCGTGGCGACCGGCGACGCCCGCATCGACTACGGCAGCGACTCCTTCGGACCCGGCGACGGCCCCGGCACCCGGAACTGGGTCGGCCGCCTGCTGGAGCTCGTCCGGTCGGAGCTCGTGGCCGAGCGGGCCGGCTTCCTCGGCTCCTCCCCGACCGCCGGGTAGTACAGCCGGACCGGGACGGTGCTCGCACCGGGCTGCTGCGCGGGGCTGGAGAACTGGCGGGACTGGGAAGGGCTGCTGTCCGGCGACCTCCCGTGGCTGGGGCACGCTCCCGAGACGCGGGTCGAGGTCGCCGGGGAGAGCTTCACGCTGCCCCAGGGCGGCGCGTGCGTCGAGGTGCCGCGCCGGGCGCTGCCGGAGCTGCTGGCGGGGGTGCAGCGGAACCTGGCCGGGTTCCTCGACACGCTCGGCGGGTGGGCGGAGCGGACCGGGCTGGGAGCGCGGGGCCCGGCCCTGGTGGCGGCGGCCGACCGGGGCTTCGCGATCACGGCGCCGTTGCTGGCCGCCCCATCAGAACGAGCACTTCCACGAGGCCCTCACCAAGCAGTGGGGAAAAGGTGAAGGCGCAGCAGCACTGAGAAGGCACCGGTCGCGGATCATGTCGGGTGTGACGACGGATTCCGTGCCGCATGAGCGGCCTGTGGGCGACGCGATCAAGATCTGGTTCAAGTTCGTGCCGCGTGAGGGCTGGTTGCCGCATGACACCGAAGGCTTGTGGGCAACCCGGTTGAGCGAGGACACGGCCCGGGTGGACAACGTGGCCTTCCTGCAGAACGGTGTTGCGCAAGGTGACGTCGTCCGGTTCGGGACCGACGCCGAAGGTGTGCGGTGGGCGACCGGCCGGGTACAGGCATCCGGGCATTGTGTTGTCCGTGTGCTTCCGGTGCCTTCCGGGCCGCTGGGCCCGAGCGCCCGGGCCGTCCACGCCGCGTTCAAGCGTTTCGGCCTGGGCGGTGAGGTCTTCAGCGCGGAGTTTCCGCTGGTGGCGTTCGACGTGCCGGTCGACGCCGACTTCGGAGAGATCAAGCGGGTGCTGGTGGAGGGCGAGTCGAACGGCTGGTGGAGGTTCGAGGTGGGCTGCGGCACTGACCGCTGGTGGAACGCGTAGGCCGACGCGTTCAGCTACCGGGGGTCGCGGGACCGTCCCCTCGGAGAAGTTGCAGGTTCCGGATGATCTTGTCGAGCTGATGTCTGCCGACCTGGCTCGCCCGAGCGGGCATATTGATCTTGACTTGGTCGATGATCCGTTGTCGCGGCGGCCAGTCGGGCTGCGGCGGCGTTGGACGTCGTTGCGGGTGTCCGCGGCCGGCGTCGTGGTGCTGGTCCTGGTAGGCGGGTTGATCGGCGCGGCGTTCGGACGCGCTTGGACGCAGTGGGAGCAGCGAAAGCTGGATTCTGCGCGCGTTTCGCTGTTCGTTGCGGTAGCGGATCTTTCGACGACCACGGGCGCCGACGGCCGGGTCTCGATGGAGGGGAGCGTGGCGGTCGCGAACGGTGGCCCGCTGCCGGTGCAGGTGTCGGGTCCTGCGAGCGGGAACTTTCGGGTGTGGGGCCAGCAGCGGGTCGCCGCGGCTGGGGCTGTGCGGTTCCCCGCGAGCGTGGTGGTTGTGTGTGCCGCAGGCGTTGAGCAGCCGCTGCCGCTTGCATTGGTGGTGGTCACGGCCGACGGCGAGCGACGGTCGGTGGAGGTGACGGTCGAGTTGGTCGGGATCTGGAAGGAGATGGTGGCGCAGAACTGTCAATTGCCGAGTTGAGGACCTATGACGCATGGGTAGCTAGCGGATTTCTGGAGGTTGCTGTGCCATCGGATTTCGTGATGGATTCACCGCAGGGCTTGTCCCATCGGGCCACCGCTTTCCTGGCACAGCACGCCGCTCGTGCAGAAGTTGATTGTGGTTTGACGGGCGACGCGCTTCGAACTGCACTGGAAAGCGTCCGCGGAGCGGTAGACGAAGTTCTGATACAAACGCTGGAGGGTCTTCAAGCTCGATACGCCGGCCTCATGTATCGCAGTCGGTTCTTCGACTCGGTAGTCACCTTCGCGCCGGTCTGTGAACCCAACCCGTACGAGGGCGAGGACGAGATCTCCTATGTCGTGGAAACGGGTAGGGACTGCGGCGCGTCGGCGACCCGGACAGGTGAACTGGCGGTGTCGGAAGGTACCGCCAGCACCATCGAATTCGGGTCCGTCGACGCCCTGATCGAAAGCGATGCGATGTTCGAAGCTGCGGTCCACCGATCCGCGCACCGGTCGGTCTATGTGGGCAAGCCGCTGGCCGGGCCGGCCGACATCATGGGGTGGGTCGGCTCGGTGCGACCCGTCGGCCCGGCCAGTGGGCGGTGGACCTGGTGGTTGACTGACGGGACCACCGATATCTTCTACTGTGCCATCTGGTACGAACTGACGAAGATTTCGCTCCCGTGCATCAAGATTTGGACCGACAATCCGGACGTGCTTCAGGTGTTCAACTATCCATTGAGCCATTTTCATTGTGGGTAGTGCCTGGTCTCCACGTGGTGTGGCGCGAGGATGGCTTGCACGATCGTGGTGGCTCGGCGTGGGCAGCAGCGGAGTTTCGCCAGGATCTTCCAGGTTGAGGGTGGCGATCGCGCGTTCGCCGCAGGCCCGGATCTTCGCGTGGTCGCGACGCCGACCTCGAACCCGGCGGCGAGGCGGGTGTAGGTGTCGCCGTTGCGGAGGTGGGCAAGGGCGAGCAGCGCCTGCCGGCCCGGGTCGAGGCGCCGCCATCGAGATCGATGCTGGTTGCGGTGCCGGCGGATGCGGTCTGCGAGGTCGTTGAGGGTACGGCTGGACAGCGGGATCGTGGCGGGGTAAGACAGCGAGGCTCCCGGTCGGGGCATCGGATCTTGGTCGACTGCTGTCTTACCTGGAGCCTCGCCCTCATCGATCCCCGGGGCTGCCTGGCGCACCCGCCCCGAGCTGCCAGGTCAGCTTGAAAATGGCTCTATGTTCTGCCGTCATGTCGGCCGTCCTGCTGGCGTTGGTGGGCTATTCGTGGTGATCGGGTCAGGTCGATGGCTGCCGGTTCGGCTGCTGTGGCCGGCAATTGTGACGGCTGGTCGCCTGTGCGCATGTCGCTCCGTTTTCTGGTGTTGGTCTTGAGTTGTGGTGACCGGCCTGGCAGCGGCGCGTAGCGGTCGAGTAGGTGCCGGACGTTGGGGTTGGGCCAACTGCGCGAGGAGTCGTTGGCCGCGTCAGGTCAGGGTCATGGCTTGGTGACGGTTGTTGGTGCGGTGGATGAGGACGGCGCCGACGTCGTGTTCGAGCCGGTCGGATCGGTAGGGTCGGTCGGGAGGTGCGTGGATGAGTTTCCGGCTGGCGGCGTATGCAGTGTGTATCGAGGATGGGCGGGTGCTGCTCGCCCACTGTGTTTCGCCGAACGGGGGCACGAGCTGGACCCTCCCGGGCGGCAGGGTGGAGCAGGGCGAGGATCCGTTCGATGCGGTGGTGCGGGAGGTCGCCGAGGAGACCGGCTGCGAGGCAGCGGTCGAACGCTTGCTGGGCGTGGACTCGCGGGTGATTCCCACCGCGGAGGCGCGGTTAGGAATCGAGCACCAGAACGTCGGCATCTTCTATCAGGTCAGGATTACGGGTGGTGTCCTGCGGCCCGAGCCAAATGGCGTGACGATCGAGTCCGTCTGGACATCGATACCGGACGTCGCCGGTCTGCGCCGCTCGTCGCTGGTCGACGTGGGTCTTGCCCTGGCACGGACGCTTCCGGCAACCGGCCATGTCGCTCCGGTGCCGGTCGGTGGCCTGATTCAGCACTGAGCTGCTTCGGAACGGGCAGCGGCGACGGCGGGTCATTGCTGTGCGAGAAGGCGCTGGGCTTCGGTGTGCGGCATGGGGGAAGGCGCGCCAGCGAGGGGACGCGAGCAGTCCGGCGAGGAGCACCATCTCCGGGTATGTGACCAGGTCGATGCGGTAGTCGCCGGGTCGGTAGGGGTCGTGACGGAGTTGGTTGAGGCGATCCCCGGGATGCCCTTGCTGGCCGTGCAGTGCTGGCAGGCGACGCAGGCCGTGGTGCTGGCGGTGGGTGCCGTCAGTTCGGTGTCGAGGCGGGCGAATAGGCGAAGTCCTGGTAGCGCCTGGGTCAGGGCGCCCGAACCTGAGGATCGAAATCGAGCAGGATCGCGTGATCCCGCTCCAGCCACGACTCGAAGCCCACGTGCCTGGCCATCGACGTCAGGCGACGGGGGCGCCGGCGGTCTTCATGAAGGGGACGGGGTCGATGGCGTTGAGGCGGGTGGCGGGGCGGCCGTAGTGGACCTCGAAGTGCAGGTGGGGGCCGGAGGAGTTGCCGGAGGTGCCGACGTGGCCGATGGTCTGGCCGGCGGTGACCTGCTGGCCGACGGTGACCTCGGGCTGGCGGACCATGTGGCAGTACCGCGTGACGATGTCGCCGGCGTGGTGGATCTCGACGTACCAGCCGCAGCCCTTGATGCTCGGTGAGCCGTCGACGTCGCAGGAGGGGCCGGAGGTGTTGCACACGACGGTGATGACGGTGCCGGCGGCGGCTGCGCGGATCGGGGTCTCGCGGGCGGCCATGATGTCGATGCCGTCGTGGGTGGGGCGGGAGACGGTGCGGAAGCCGCTGGTGCCCTTGCCCGGCACGGGGTTGACCCAGGTGCCGACGGGCACGGCGCCCGTGGGCGGCACGATCAAAGACGGGGTCGCCGACGGTGTGACCGACGGGGACGCGGAAGGCGCCGGGGCCGGGCAGGCGGGGACGGTCTTGCGGCGGGAGACGTAGGCGTCCGAGACGTAGGCGCCGCTGGTGAGCCGGTCCCACCGGTCGGTGGTGCGCACACGGCCCTTCGTCTTCGGGCCCCGCACGGAGCAGACCAGCGACAGCTTCGCGCCGTTGCGCAGGCTGGCGACGGCCGGTGACGCGGGCGTCGGGGCGGAGCGCACCGCCAGCTTCACCTTGCCCGAGGAGACGGTGCCCGGCACCGACGAGGAGGCCGCGAGCGCGGTTGAGCCGAACGCCACCAGGGCGGCGCCCGTCAGACCCAGCACCGTCAGTTGCCGCCGCATGCACCACTCCGTCCGTCGCCGGTCACGTCCTAAGTGAGCGTGCGGGCGGCGGGGTGCAGGACGGTTGCTACAGCGTGGTGAAGAAGGAGATGGCCGCCGTCAGCGCCTGGTCGGTGAGCACCGGGTCGTGGCGCGGGCCGACGTCGCGCATGAACGCGTGCTCGCCACCGGCGTAGACGTGCAGCTCCGTGTCGTGCAGGCCCGCGTCGTACAGTGCGGCGATGATGCGCAGGCGGGCGTCGGCGGGCACGTGCGGGTCCTGCGAGCCGAACACGAGCATGAGCCGCCCCTGGATCTCGGCGAGGGAGCCCAGGGTGCCGGCGTCGGGGTCGGCGCCGAGCGCACCGTTGTGCAGGCCGGTCGGGTAGAAGCAGACCGTCGCGGCCACGCGCGGGTCGAACGCCGCCCGGAACGCGAGGTGCCCGCCGATGCAGAACCCGGTCGCGAACAGGGTCGTCGTGTCGGGGCGTCCGTCGAGGTACGACAGGACCGCCACCCGGTCGGCGTCGAACGAGGCGGTCGTGGTGGCCGCCGCGCCGGCGAGGCCCGCCTGCTTGCCCGCGTCGTCGAACTCGAGCGCGACGCCGGCCAGGTCGCCGTGCGGGTAGATCTCGGGGACGCAGACGACGAAGCCGGCCGAGGCGAGCCGCCGCGCGGTCCGCAGCGTCGACTCCGTCAGCTGGAAGATGTCGGTGTACAGCAGGACGCCCGGCAACGGACCGTCGCCGGAGGGCCGCAGCACGACGGCCCGGACCGGCCCGCCGGGCGCCGGCACCGACACCTCGTCCTCACGCAGCTTCATGCCGGTGACCTTACGCGGCACCGTCCGGCGTGATGGTCAGGACCGGCCGGTCCGGCGCGGCGAACGCGGGTCCGGCCTCGACCTTCCACCGCTGGTGCGGGGTCAGGCCCGGCACGACGTCGCCGGCCTTCAGGCCGCGGCCGTCGATCATCGAGGAGGCGGTCGCCGCCAGGTACGCGGTCAGCGCCTCCGGCGGGAGCGCCCCGCACACGCACTGCAGGTCGGGCAGGCCGAGCGGGCCGAGCCCGAGGGTGTCCAGCACGTACCGGCCGGTGACGTCGTGGTGCCGCACGTTGACCACGCCGCTCGCCTCGGCGCCGGGTGGCGTGGCGAGCCGGCTCGACGGCCACCAGACCGCGACCGGTGCCGTGTCGTCGGCGAGGGTACGGACGACGGCGGTGAACGCCCGCACCCGGTCGGCGGGGGCGAACGACGTACCGAAGATCTCGGTGACCGTCACCGTGCGCGTCACCCCGGCCAGCACCTCCGCCGCCTCCGCCCAGCCGCGGGTGTGGGTGAGGTCCCGGCGGCCCTGCCACACCGCCGGCCGCCCGAAGCTGACCAGGAGCCGGATCGGGTCGGGCGCGGTGAGCTCCGGGAAGCCGACCATGTACCCGCCGCCGCGGCTCGTGCCGTCGGTGAGGGTGGCGGACGGCCAGTACCGCCGCAACGTGGCCGGCGAGGGGCGCAGGCGCACCGCGCCGGTGTAGCACAGCTCCGCCGCCAGTCCAGCGCTCATCGGGTCCCTCGGGCTCGTCGGGTGGCTCGCATCATGCCACGCCGGCGCCGCCGGGAATGCGGTGGCGGCGCGTGGCGGCCCGGTCGATGATGGCCGGGTGACCGCCGGCAGGGCCTCGGCGCAAGGCTGCTGACCGTCGTGGAACAGCGGGCCCGCACCGACGGCGTCACGTCCCTGCGGCTGGACGTGCGCACCGACCTGGTCGAGGCCCGCGCCCTGTACACCCGCCACGGCTTCCACGAGGTGCCCGCGTTCAACGACAGCCCGTACGCCGGCCACTGGCTCCGCAAGTCCCTCCAGTGACCGGATCTCGGTGGCACTGGGTGTGGTCGCACAGCAGCTGAGCCATCTCTCCCGTCCTGACGTTCGTCCGCGGAAAGCCCTCGACGCGAGGGTTGGTTCGACTCGTACCGCGGACCGCCGCTACGCGGGGCGTGCGAGGCGGGCGAGGTTGCGGCGGGCGGCGGCGGTTTCGGGGTGGTCGGGTCCGTGGCGCGTGGCGCATGCCTCGGCGAGGTCGGTGAGTGCGGCGGTGGCGTTGGTCTCGTCGCCCTGCAGCAGCATGATGCGGGTCAGGCCGGCGAGCGCGGCGAGGTGGTCCGGGTCGAGGGGGTCGCTGAGCTCGGTGGCCCGTTCGTAGGCGCGGTGGGCGCCCATCAGGTCGCGCTGCTCGCGCAGCACCATCGCGAGGTCGTTCAGGGCCGCCGGGGTCGTGGCGTCGCGTCCGTACGGGGTACCCGTGGCTGTCCCGTCACCGGGCACGGCCTGTTCGTAGAGGGTGCGGGCGGCTCGCAGGTCGCCGGTGGCGAGGCGGGCGGTGGCGGGGTCCTGCGGGGCGGACTGGCGCCGGGCGATGCGCGCGTCCGGGTGGGACGGGCCGAACAGGTCCTCGTACAGGGCGGCGACCTCGTCGTGGCGCGGGGTGGGGTCGGTCCTGGTGACGCCGTTCAGGGCGGCGACGGTCTCCGGGTCGGCGTCGCCGAGCAGCCGGCGGCAGCGTTCGAGGGTGTCGCGGTAGCGGGCGGCCGCCGCGGCCCGGTCGCCGTGCGTCAGCAGCGCCGCGGCGAGGCCGTTGGCGGCGGCGATCGTCGGTAGCGCGTCGTCGCCCTGTTCGCGCTGGTTCAGCTGGTACGCCTCGCGCCACACCGTGACGGCCCGGCCGGTCTCGCCGAGGGCGAGGTGGGCGGCGGCCAGGCCCTGCTGGAGGTCCGCGGTGAGGTCGCCGCCGCCCCGGCGGAGCGCGTCGGCGAAGCGGGTGGCGGCGCCGGCATGGTCGCCGTGTCCGGCCCGGTCGAGGGCGTCGGTGTACAGGTCGTGGACGGCTTCCCCGGTGCGCCGCTCCGCCCGGCGGGCGCGCACCTCGCGCCACTTCAGCCGGGCGACGCCGGCGGCGAGCAGCGCCACCACGGCGAGCACCCACGGGCCGAGGCCGTCGACGAGCGCGGCGACGAGGCACGCGATGGTGCCGCCGGCGACGAGCACCACCAGGACCGTCAGGACACCGTCGCGCCGCCTCCGCATCGGGTCATCATGGCTGCCGGTGGTGCCGTGGTCCGACGGCTGCGTCGTACATCCGCCACCGACGCTAGCCGGTCCGCAGCAGGGCGACGGCGGTCGATCTCGCGAGGCCGGCCGCGGCCGGAGTGCGCTCGCGCAGCGCGGTGACGATCGCGCCGTCCATGAGCAGCACGAACTGGCCGGCGAGGGCGGTGTGGCGTTGGTACCCGGCGGCGGCGAGCAGACCGTCGACGTATGCGGTGACCGCCTTCTTGTGCGCGTCGGCGACCTCGTGCGCGACGCTGCCGGGGTCGGCGGTCTCGACGATCGTGTTGATGAACGCGCAGCCGCGGAAGTCGTCGCGGGCGAACCGTTCGGCGAGGGCGTCGAAGACGGCGAGGGGCCGGTCGTCGCGGTCCGCCGGGACCGGGCCCGCGAGGCGGTCCACGGCGTCGCGCAGCCAGGCCCGCCACGCCTCGTCGCGGCGGACCAGCACGGCGACGACGAGGTCGTCCTTGCCCGGGAAATGCCGGTACATGGAGGCCCGGCCGACCCCGGACTCGGCGACGATCCGGTCGACGCCGACCGAGCGGATCCCTTCGGCGTAGAAGAGCCGCTCGGCGGTGTCGAGCAGCCGGTCACGGGCGCGGGTCGGCACGACGCGACCCTACCGCGCGACCGTCGCGCGCCGCCCGGCGCCGGCGGACGGGGCGCCGCCGGCGGCGGACCGGGCGGCGGCGAGGGTGAGTGCCGTGGCGTTCCACACGGCGTACCCGGCCACGGCGTACGGCACGAGCAGCGGCCGCCCGGCCGCCAGTGCGCCGGTCGAGACCGCCGCGAGCAGTGCCGCCCGTACCACGGCGCCGTTGCGGACGAGCGAGCCCAGGACGCTCATCGGGTGACCTCCAGGTCGACGGGCGGGAAGTCCAGCTCGGGCTGCGCGAGGTGGTTGAAGGCGTTGGAGAGCACGTTGAGCGCGACGTGGGCGACGATCTCCGCCAGCTCGGCGTCGGTGACCCCGGCGGCACGGGCGGCGGCGAGCTGCTCGTCGCTGACCCGGCCGCCCTCGTGCAGCACCGTGTGGGCGACCGACAGGATCGCCGCGACGTGCGGGTCGGCGTCCTCGCCGAGGCGGGTGTCGCGGACCTGCTCGTCGGTCATGCCGAGCCGGCCCGACCGCATGACGTGCGCGGCGACGCAGTAGGCGCAGCCGTTCTCCTGCGCGACGAGCAGGGCCAGCTGTTCGCGGACCTTCGCGCGCAGCACGCCGCGGGTGAGGGCGTCGCGCAGCGCCAGGTAGCCGGCGAGCGCCTGCGGGCCGTTGGCGAGCGCCGCGTACAGGTTGGGCACCCTGCCGAGCTGCCGCTGCGTGTCGTCGAGGAGTTGCGCCTGCCGGGGGTCGGCGGTCTGCGGGGTGACGAGCGGAAGACGGTTCATGACGGCACTCCAAACGAGAACGATCGGTTCCATCTCACGTCAGAGACGGTACCGATCGTTCTCGTTTTTGGGTACGTGGGTTACCCCACTGCCGCGACGAACTCCTCCGGGTCGACGGTGCCGGGCCGGTCGCTGACCTGACCGTCGCCGAGCTCGATGACCCGCCACACGCCGTCGGACCGCAGCGCCAGGTCGACCGTGACGAACGGCAGGCCCAGCGCGGCGACGAGCGGCGCCACGGCGGCCAGGTCGAGATCCGCGGGCGGCAGGTCGTGCGGCGTGTCCGGGTGCGGGCCGACCAGCTTGCACGCGCCGCCGACCCACCAGGTGCGGACCTCCGCCTTGCTCAGCTCCTCGAACCGCCGCAGCACGAACCCGCCGGTGAACTCGTCGTCGCGCAGCTCCCGGAACCGTAGCGCGACCGCCCACGCCGCGGCGGCGTCGGCGAGGTCGGGGATGAACGCGGCCTCGTGCCAGTGGTGCTTCATCGACTTCGTGTAGTCGCGCAGGACCGCCGCGCCGTGGCCGAGGTCGCCCGCGGCCCGCTCGAACGCCTCACGCTCGTCGCCGGCCGTCCACACCGAGCGCGGGGTGACGTCCGCCAGGGCGGCGTACCAGCCGGGGAGCTCGTGCGCCTGCCGGTACTGCGCGGCGCTGGTCCGCAACGTGACGCCACGGTCCCGCAGGGCTCCGGCGAACGCCGCGTACTGCGCGGAGCGCAGCATCCAGCCGCGGTAGACGGCCTGCCGTTCGCCCGCCTCGACGCGGGCCACGGCTCGCCGCGCACCGTCCGGGGTGCTCAACGCGTCGTGGTCCACCACCGCCACGTCCAGGCCGGCCTTGCGGGCGGCACCGGCCTCCGGCTCGAAGTGCCCGTCGGGTCGGCGGGGGCGCAGCGGATCCGCCGGCACCAGCAACATCGTCGACATCTGGATACCGTACGCGGATGGTCACACTCGAGTTCACCGCCGACGCCGCCGAGTTCCTCGCCGCGGCCGGGGACCACCTGGCCGCCGACCCCGTCCTGAACACCGTCGTGACCGCGAACGCGCACAAGCCCCGCACCTGGCCCGACGGCGGCCCGCCCGCGCACTTCTGGTGGCTCGTCGCGCGCGACACCTCCGGCGCCGTGGTCGGGGCGGGCATGCGCACCGCCCCGATGGCGCCGCATCCGCTGTACCTGCTGCCGATGCCGGCGGACGCCGCGGTCGAGCTCGCCCGCGCGCTGCACGCCCGCGGCGAGGAGACCCTGGGCGTCAACGGTTCGCTGCCCGCCTCGCAGGTGTGCGCCACCGAGCTGGCCCGCCTCACCGGCGGCCGGGCCGAGGTCCTCATCCACACACGGCTGCACGAGCTCGGCGAGCTCGTCCCTCCGCGCCCCGCGCCGGGCCGCCTGGCCCCGGTCTCCGCCTCCGCCGTCGATCTGGTCGTCGAGTGGGTCACCGCGTTCATGGGCGACGCCGACGAGCAGGCCGGCCGGCCCCGCGGCACGGGCATGCACGCCATGCCCGACCGCCAGGAGCTGCTGCGCCGCATCGACGACGGCCTGCTCTGGTTCTGGCTCGACGGCACCGGCCGGCCGGTCAGCCTCGTCGGCGCCACGGCACCCACGTACGGCGTGGTCAGGATCGCCCCCGTCTACACCCCGCCGGACCAGCGCGGCCACGGCTGGGCCAGCAACGCCGTCGCCGAGGTCTCCCGCCACCTCCGGTCCACCGGCGACCGCGTCTGTCTCTTCACCGACCAGGCCAACCCCACCTCGAACAAGATCTACGCCGCCCTCGGCTACCGCCCCGTCGTCGACATGGCGAACTACGGCATCACCATCGCCTGAGCTGGGCCATCGACGTCGACCACGGCGAGATCTGGGCCGGCACGCCGTACCAGTACACCGGCCACTTCGACCGGTTCGAGGTGTACAACCCCGACGAGCCGGCCGCGCCCTTCTTCCGCCCGATCTGACGTCCGACGGCCGGCTCCGCTCGCGGGGGGAGCCGGCACCCCTTGAGGTAGGGAGGCCTCCTTGCACGCGCTTCCAGTGTCGTGCCGTGCGCGGCGGATCCTCGGCGTCCGCGGTCTGCTGTGCGCCACCGCGGTCGTGTCGCTGCTCGCCGGCTGCACCAGCTCTCCGCAGGCCGCCAGGCGAGTCGCCGCGCCCGCGGCACCGTCGCCGGCCGCCACCGCCGAGTGCCGGTGGTCCCCGGTCACCCCCGGCAACAAGCCGAACATCAAGGATGTCGGCACACCGCCGGCCACGGCCCCCGCTGCTCGCCATCGTCCTGGAACACGTGACGGTCGCCTACGGCTGGCACGTCCCCGGCGCCGGCCCGGTCACCACTCCCGCCACTCGTCGGTGATCTCGTGGCGGGTCATGCGATGACGGCCGGCCAACGCGTCCACATCGATCCCCGCCTCGTCCAGCACGGCCTCGATGTATGCGCAGAGCTCCTCCCGCTCGCCGGTCTCGTACGCCGCCTCGCCGAAGCGCGCGTTGACCGCGTTGAGCGCCTTCACCGTCCGTTCGACGACCTCGAAGATCTCGGTGTCCGTCGCCGGCTCCCAGCGAGCGTGCACCAGGCCGGCGACGTCCGCCTCGAAGCGCGCCAGCACCTCGTCGGTCTGGCCGAGCATGTCCTCCGGGAAGAGCTCCGCCGCGTACGCCGTGCCCGGGTCGAGCGTGCCCGCCGCGATCGCGGCGGCCTGCGCCGCGACACGCCCCCGCCACTGCGCCGTCGGCCGCTCCGCCATGATCGACAGGCTAACCCGCGCGGCGGGCGAGGAGGTAGGACTGGGGGGTCGACTCGCCCTGTTCGGCGGGGCGGGTGGCGCGGAAGAGCGTGGTGAAGCCGGCGGTGGTGAGGTGGTGGTCCATCTCGTCGGCGGGGAGCCAGTACGCGTCGAACTCGACGCCGGCGGTGCGGCCGGCGCGGCGGAGGGTGCCGTCGCCGTCCTTGAAGGCCGTCACCAGGTGGCCGCCCGGCTTGACGACGCGGGACAGCTCGCCGAAGGCGGGGGCGCGGTCCTCGGGGGCGAGGAAGATCAGCGAGTACCAGCAGACCACGCCGGCGAGGGAGGCGTCGGCGAACGGCAGGTCGCGCAGGTCGGCGACGGCGAAGGGGAAGGCCGGGTGGTCGCGCCGGGCGACCCGGACCATCTCCGGGGACAGGTCGACGCCGTGCGGGGACAGGCCGTGGGCGGACAGGTAGGGGGCGAGCCGGCCGGTGCCGCAGCCGACGTCGCCCACGTCGGGTCCCAGGTCCGCGGCGAGGGTCAGCTCGCAGAACAGGCCGAGCACCGCCCGCTCGACCGGCATCCGGTCCAGCTCGCCGGCCAGACCATCGGCGTAGATCTCGGCCAGGACGTCGTGGGCGGCTCGCAGTTCATCGGTCTTCGCATCCACGGAGGGAACCTTAGCCACCCGGGGTGGACGCCGTCTGCGACGCTGGGGCGCATGACGACGCCGGCGCCGCGGCCGACCCGGGCGGAGCTCGAACGGTGCTTCGTCGCGGTGCTGGACGGCACCCGGTCGCGCGAGGACGTGGCCGCGTGGGCGGCGCCCTGGCACGCGCGCCCCGACGCGGGTGTCGCCGCCGACCAGGTGGTGTGGCTGGCGCTGTCGATGCTGTCCGGCATCGGCACGCGGATCGTCCCGGACGGCCCGTACCTGCACCCCGACGGGCAGGTGCGCCAGTGGCTGGACGCGTTCCGGCAGGTCCGCGCCACCTCCCCCGAAGGATGAGCGGGCCCTCCCCTACGATGGCCGCGTGTACCTGCTTGAGCTTGCCTTCGACGGGAGTCCCGACCGGCTGGCGGTGCGGCCCGCGCACCGGGAGCGGCTGCGGGTGTTGCACGAGGCCGGGCGGGTGGTGATGGCCGGGCCGTACTCGGACGAGACCGGCGCGCTGCTGCTCTTCGACGTGACCGCCGAGGAGTTCGAGGCGATCATCGACGACGATCCGTACTACCGCGCGCCGGGCGTGACGATCGTGCGCCGCCAGGAGTGGGTCCCACTGTTCCGCTGACCGTCAGCACGAGCGGTCGATGGGCAGGCCGAAGGCGGGGAACAGGTCGGCGCGGTGGAAGTCCAGGACCGCGGACACGCCCGCCTTGGTCACGGTCAGCACCTGGATCGAGTGCGCGTGGAACACGCCGTCGCGGCCTCGCACGTACCATGCGAAACCCGGCTGACCGTTCGCCGCGACCGGCTCGATGATCCGGTTGCCGTCGCCCCGGGCCATCTTCGCGGTGAGCAGGCGCAGGACGTCGCCGCGGCCGGCGAACCAGGTCGGGATCGGCGGCATCTCCCAGCGGACGTCCTGGGTCAGCAGCCCTTCGAGGGCCTCGAGGTCCGCCGTCTCGAAGGCGCGGGCGTACGCGTCGAGCAGGGCGCGGCGCACGGGCTCGTCCGGCTCGCTGAGCTCGTCCTCGGCGGGCGCGAGCCGGGTCAGCTCGGCGCGGGCCCGCTGCAGCGAGCTGTTGACCGCGGCCGTGGTCGTGTCGAGCAGGCCCGCGACGTCGGCCGCCGGCCAGGTGAGCACGTCGCGCAAGATCAGCACGGCCCGCTGCCGGGGCGGCAGGTGCTGCAGGGCCGCGACCAGTGCCAGCCGCAGGCTCTGCCGGGTGCCGACGACGGCCGCCGGGTCCGCCGCCGCCGGGTCGAGGCCGAGCAGCTGGTCGGGGAACGGCTCCAGCCACGCGGTCTCCAGCGCCCGCGGCAGCAGGTCGCCGGGGTCGGTCCCGGGCGCGCCGAGCGCCGACGGGACCAGGCGGCGGCTGCTGTGCTGCAGCGCGTTGAGGCAGACGCGGGTCGCGATCCGGAAGAGCCAGGTCCGCACCGACGAGCGCCGCTCGAACTCGGCGAAGCCGCGCCACGCCCGCAGGTACGTCTCCTGCACGGCGTCCTCGGCGTCGTGCGGCGAGCCGAGCATCCGGTAGCAGTGCGCGACCAGCTCGCCGCGGTGCACCGCGAACTCGTCCTCGAGGTCCAGACCGACGTTGCTCATACCGCCTCCCGCACACCGGCGTCCGCCCGAGCCGCCACCGCTGAGGCCGCAGCTTCGCGCCGGACGAAGAGCCCGGCGAGCGCCCCCAGCAGCGACAGTACGCCGCACATCGCGAGCGCCCGGCCGAACCCGGCGGAGGCGAACACGGCGGCCACCGCGGCGACGCCGACGACCCCGCCGAGCTGGCGCATCATGCTGTACACGCCGGACGCGACCCCGACCGCCCCGGGTGGCAGCGCGCCGATGGTGGCGCTCTGCGTGGCCGGCATCGCCATCGACACCCCGCACCCGGCGACGACGAGCGGCGCCACGAGGTCGGTGTACTGGACGGTGCCCGCGCCGGCCCGGCTGACCCAGAACAGGCCGGCCGCCTGCAGCGCGAGACCGGTCACGATCAGCGGCCGCTCCCCGACGCGGTCGGCGAGCCGCCCGGCGACCGGCGCCACCAGGAACAGGGTGGCCGTCCACGGCAGCAGCCGCAGCCCGGCGAGCAGCGGGCCGGAGCCGAACGCCGCCTGCATGAACTGCGCGAGGAGGAACACGGCCCCGAACAGCGCCGCGGTGAGCAGGAACCCCGCGGCGTTGCCGGCCGAGAACGCCCGCGACCGGAAGAACGCCGGCGGGAGCATCGGCTCGGCCGCCCGCGCCTGCCAGACCAGGAACGCCACCAGCAGCACGCCCCCGGCGGCGAGCGAGCCGGTGCCCAGCCGCCGTCCGCGCCGCGCACGACACCCCAGACGATGCCCAGGACGGCGAGGGTGCTCAGCACCGCACCGGCCGGGTCGAGCCGCCGCGCCGGTCCGGTGCTCTCCGGGATCCGCCGCAGGACCAGCGGGACCGCCACGGCGCCGACCGGCACGTTGATCCAGAAGATCCACTGCCAGGCGAGCCCTTCGGTCACGGCACCGCCGATCACCGGGCCGCTCAGCACCGCCAGGCCGGTCAGCCCGCTGAACACGCCGATCGCCCACCCGCGCCGGTGCGGCGGGAACGCGGCGCCGAGCAGGCTCATCGCCAGGGGCATCACGACGGCGGCGGCGACGCCCTGCACGGCCCGCGCCGCGATCAGCGCCGCCGTCGACGTCGACAGCGCGCACGCGGCGGAGGCGAGGGTGAAGAGCGCGAGGCCGCCCGCGTACGTGCGCCGCCTGCCCCACCGGTCGCCGAGCGCCGCCGCGGTGAGCATGAGCATCGCGAAGCTGAGGCTGTAGGCGTTCACCGTCCATTCGAGCTGCTCGACCGACGCGCCCAGGTCGCGCCTGATGGTGGTCAGCGCCGCCGCGACGACGAGCACGTCGAGCGCGACCACCACCGACCCGATCGACGTCAGGCCGAGCACCCACCGCTGCGCCGCGGTGGCCCGTGCCGTGCTGACCGAAAGACTGTCCACGAAGGTTCCTCCAGATGCGGTTGCCGTCGCTGGTACTGACAACCGCCGCGCCCGGAACTCATCGCGCCGATGATTTCCGGGTGCCGGCCCGGTCAGTACCAGTGACGCAACCGCACGACGAGGAGGTCGCGATGACCGCAGCAGTGATCCGCTACCGCACGACGCCCGAGGCCGCCGACGAGAACCAGCGCCTGATCGAGGCGGTCTTCGCGGAGCTGGCGACCGTGGCCCCGCCGGGGCTGCGCTACACCGCGCTCCGCTTCGCCGACGGCGTCACGTTCGTCCATGTCGTCGACGGTGAGGGCCTGCCGGAGCTGCCCGCGTTCCAGGAGTTCCAGCGGGGACTGAGCGACCGGCTGGCCGCCGCGCCCGTCCGTGAGGACGCCACCCCGCTCGGTTCGCATCCCTTCGTGCACCTGGTGCACAGCGACCCGTCCGGAGGCACCGTCCGGCGGTAACGTGTGGCGATGGCGGCGCGGGAGTCCGGTCGAGGCGCGACGGTGCTGTCGGCCGTCGCCGCCGTCACGTACTTCCTGCTGGCGAAGTACGGGCCCGGGTGGTGGCGCGGCGCGCGGCTCGACGGCGTGGACGCGCCGCTGGATCTCGGCTGGCTGCACAACGGGTTCGCGTGGCTGGCACAGTACGCCGGAGCGGCGCTGTCCCTGCTGTTCGGCGCGGCGGCCGTGCTGCTCGTGCTGGTGGCGGCGGCCGGGGTCGACTCGCCGCGGCTCGACCGGGTCGTCGCCGCCGCCCGGACGGCGCCGGCGCTCGCGTTGCTGGCGGTGCCCGCCCTCGCCGTCGCCTGGTTCCTCGCCACGCAGGCCGCGCTGCTGGTCGCGCCCTTCCTCGGCATGTATCACGGGGAATACCACCCCGCCGTCCCGTAGCGGCTACCTTGTAGCACAGCGTGTTGGAGCGGATACCTGGAGTGTGCGGCGCGGGTGGCGACGTGGGCTGTGGCGGTGGTGGCGGCGGCCGGTCTGGTCGCGCCCGCCCATGATGTACGGGCTGCGGCGCCGCCGGGTCCGCCGAACGTGTTGCTGCTGCTCATGGACGACGCGCGGACCGGGCAGACGTTCGCGATGCCGAAGGCGCTGGCGTGGCTGCGGGACCACGGGCGGGAGTACCCGAACGCGATGGTCAGCACGCCGAGCTGCTGCCCGAGCCGGGCGACGATCCTGTCCGGCCGCTACGCGCACAACCACGGCGTCACGCAGCAGGGTGAGGTCGGCCGGTTCGACCACGACCGGTCGCTGCAGCACGAGCTGCACGCCGCCGGGTACCGCACGGCCGCGGTCGGCAAGCTCTTCAACGCCTGGGACATCGCGCGACGGCCGCCACACTTCGACGACTGGGCGCTGACCGGCGGCGGGTACACCGGCGCGGACTTCGTCGTCGACGGGCTGAAGACCCGCGCGCCCTACGCCACCACGTTCATCGGCGACCAGGTCGGCCGCTACGTCGACCGGTACGAGCGCGACGACCGGCAACCGTGGTTCATCTACGCCGGCTTCACCGCCCCGCACGCGCCGCAGGTGCCGGAGCCGCGCTATGCCGGCGTGAGCTACCCGTGGACCGGCAACCCCGCGACCCGCGAGACCGACCGCGGCGACAAGCCCGCGTACGTGCGCCGCTTCAACCGCACCCAGGAGGAGGGCGCCCTCGAACGCCAGGCGATGCTGCGGACGCTGCGCTCCGTCGACGACGCGCTCGAGCCGATCCGGCGCCGCCTGAAGGCCGACGGCGAGCTGGACGGCACGCTCGTCATCCTGCTGTCGGACAACGGCAAGCTGTTCGGCGAGCACGGGCTGCCGGAGAAGTTCATGCCGTACCTGCAGGCCGAGCGCGTCCCGCTGCTGATCTCGTGGCCGGGGCACGTCCCCGCCGGCAGCGACCGCCGGCTGGCCGCGAACCTCGACATCACCCCGACGGCGCTCGCCGCCGCCGGTCTCACCCCGTCGCTCCAGGTGGACGGGCGCGACCTGCTGGCACCCGGCGACCGGCGGGCGCTGCTCACGGAGTACTGGCGGGACCCGGCCAACGGTGCGGGCATCCCGTCGTGGGCGTCGACGGTGGTGCCGGGGCGCTACCGGTACACGGAGATCTACGACGACGCGTTCACCGTCACCGACCGCGAGTACTACGACCTGGCCCGCGACCCATGGCAGCTGACCAACCTGCTCCACGACGGCTCGACCCGCCCCGCGCTCGCCGCCACCCTCGCGCAACAGCGGACCTGCGCGGGCCGCGACTGCCCCTGAGGCCGAACGTTCGTTCAATACGTCGAAACTGGACATAGGCGATGATCGGTTTGCTGGGTCGCGAAGATCAGTACAAACCAGGCCTGAACTCATCCCGAAAATATCCGGCCGCGCCGATGGGTGAAATGGCCGTGACTGGGCGTCAGTAATGGCAGGATCGTGTTAGCGCGCTCGACCCGGGCCGATCAGCCCGCGCCGGGCGCGCACTGCCGCCCGAGTTCAACCGTGCCCGCACCTGCCTCATCAGGGACGCGTCGGCACCCAATCGTTGTGAGGCCGCCCGTGCTCGCTCCAACGCGTTCTGCCGGCATTCCCGTCCAGACGACGGCAGGAGCACGGGCGGCGTCGTCAGGCATGGTGAGCAGACGGCAAGGACAGGCTCCCGGCGGTGATCGGCGGGCACGCTGATGCCCAACAAGCACGAGAAGGAAATTCCGCAGGACGCAGCCGGGAAGCTCATCGCCGAGTACCTGCGCCTGCTGCGCCGCGCCGTGGGCAGCCCGTCCTACCGGAAGCTCGAACAGATCGCCGGAGTCAAGCAGAACGCGCTGTCGCAGCACGCCTCGGGGGTCCGGGTCATCCTGCCCGAGTCGGTCAAGCTCTATGTCGCCACGGTGCTCCGGTACGCATCCCAGCACGGGATCGACCTGGCGGCCGAAATGCGGCCGCACGCCGCAGCATTCGAGGTCGACCCAGACGACGACATCCTGACGCAGGCATTGGCCATCAGGGAACGCAACTACGAGCTGACCCGCAAGCGCACTGCACCCAGGTCCGACAGTGCCGGCGACACAGCGGACGACCCGGCAACCCCTGACAGGTCCCGCGCCGCCGCGCCAGATGCGTCGATTCCGGGCCCCGCCGTGCCCGAGGCGGTGGCGAACGCGAAGTCGCTGCCGGAGGTCGTCAGCGCCCTCAACGACCTGATCATGACCCTTGGGTGGAACCTGTCCGCGCGCACGTGGGACGTACACCGGGTAGGGGTGCCTACCTATCTCATGGAACGCGAAGCGCTGGACTCCCTGACCGGCCGACTGCCGCTCACCGATCGGGTGTATGCCCAGATCCTGCACGCGTGCGGCGCCGGCGTCTTCGAGGACCAGACGTTTCATCCCCATCACAAAGCGTGGACGCTTGCCTGGCAGCGGGCCACAGCCGTCCAGGAACAGGCCGAGGAGCCAGCGGCGGACGCAGAGGCCGGCATTCCGATGACCGAGGAGGTCAAGCCGGAGCGCGGGACGCGATGGCTGGCCCGGCTGCGTGCGCTGGCCAGCTGGCGATGGATGCGACGACGATGGGAGCGCCCTGACGGCGTCGACTCGATGACCAGGCCACCAGCTCCCGCACAGCGCGCCGACACCCATGACCGCGCCGCCGTCGATGCACAGAGGGAACACGACGACGGCTGAGTGGCGGTGGCCGCCGCGATCCCTGACCGTTCGTCGAGCGATGGCCACCACTCCGTCAACCGCAGCGAACGGTTCGTCGTCAATTGCGGTCGCACGTCGAGACAATACGGCCATCGATCGTCGCTACGTAGCTCCGGTGCGACTACCGTGAGCCTATGGCGGCCACGACTCTATCGATGCTGCTACATACACTCTTCGCCATCGGCCTTGCCCTCTGGCTTGTCAGCCTGCCCGGCCTCATCCTTGCGATCACGCGGAAGAGCATCCAACGCGGCTGGATCGGGCGTTTCGTCACCCTCGCCGTGTTCGGTGCCGGCCTAATGCTGATCGGCGCCATCGGGCTGCAGTCGATGCCGGCCGTGCTGGTCGGGCTTCTGGTCTGCTGCGCGGCGTGGATCTGCATCGAGGCCCGCGTCATCACACGCGCGTCCCTGCGCCCGGTCACCACGGTGTTGACCGAGATGCGGCTGCGCCTGGTGTCGCTCTTCCCGGATGACCACGAGCGCCTTGTGTTGTCGATGACCCGTGACGCCCTCGAGCGATCAGAGTCGACGGCGGGCTACCCGATTGTCGGGTTGCCGACTGTCCGTGACAGGTGGGCGGCATCGGTCCTGACTGCCGCCGTACGGGACGCCACCCTGAATGAACTCGTTGAGCAGCGCGAACTGGTCATTGCCTGGACATTGACCGGACCCCCACCGGTCTCCTGGCTACCGTCGCGGGCAGCCATCGGGCGGACGATGGCCGAGGTCAAGCTCACGAAATACGCGAACTCCATCATCCATTTGAACGCGTGCGGCGCCGTCGCCGAGAGCCGGGCCTACCGTGAGCACACGTCGGTGGCGCTGGAACTAGCCGCCGTCTGCCGCCTCGCCGCCGATCCGCACGCCCTCTACACGTCCACCGCGCACCGCCGGCGCGTCCCAGGTTCTCGCGCGCGTCGCCCAACAAGACCGGACACCAGGTAATCTGTCGGCGACGGGGGTATGAACAGACCGAATCACCCACTTTGGGTGATCCGGCAGATGAAGCTATACCGCTGACGCCGCTCAGTTGCCACGAGCTCCGCTGAGCACAGCAGCGGTGGGCCAATTCGCCACGGAGCGTAGTCGCGCTCGCCAGGATTTGATCGTTGCATCAGAGTTCGACGCCGCTGCGCCGCTCGCCGGCTCCAGGTCGCTCTGTGGTGGAGGGTTTGCAGGATGGCCGCCGTCAACGAACCGACGTATGCGCCTGAGCCGGACTCGAGCCCGTCCAGCCCTCGGGGCAAGCATGGCGAGCTCAAGTCCGATGGGTTCATCCGCGAGTTGTACGCCGACCGGCCCGCCGTGGCCGAGCTCATCATCGCCGTGCGCGAACCAATCATCGCCGCACACGGCTGGAATGGCACCTTCCAGCGCCACGCCAAACTGCTCAAGCAGCAGCTACCGGATCGATATGGTGCATGGAAATCCCGCGAACTCGCCAAGAAGTGCAGGGCGGCCTTCACAGGCCGACTCGGACCGCAGCCATGGATGATCGCCGACGTGCTGCGGATCTACATCAAGGACGACAAGGAGCGTGCGACGCTCCGGCAGCACTTCACGCGCCTGGCCGACGAGGCGGCCCGGCAGGGACGCAGGCTGGCCAGCACCACGGACCGCGCCGACACCACACCCGCCGGACGGACCGGCTCCCCCAGCAAAGCGGCAGTGCCGAACAAGGTCGCCGGCGTGGGCAAACCTGCCGCCGCCATGCGTGCGCCTATTGTTACGAAGGCATTGCTCTCCGAACAGCTCACGGAGGCCACCCGTAGGATCACCGACCTGCTCGAGCAGCAGACCGCCGATCGGGCCACGATCGTGCTGCTGCGCTCCAAGATGGCGGCCTTGCACCATCGCCGTCAACGGCAAGGTCCGGCAGCAACCCGACGGCGCACCTCGCGACGGACGCCGGAGTTCGCACTGATCTCGACCTCCGCCAATGTGCCGCGCCAGTTGGCCCGTCATCAGGAGACACCGCGAACGTCGGTCACGGTCCCGGGCGGATCGGGCACCACTTCACTGGGTCCCGCAGCTTCGAGCCTGCTACCGATGGGCCTGAAGCCCAACGAGTTGCTGCGCTTGTCGCCGGAGCCGGCCGAGGACCCGTTGCCGTTCTCAAGGTCGTCGGGGCTGAACCGGGCGATGCTCGTGCTCGGCGTCCTGATCGTCACCGTGATGATACTTTGGGTCACTGTAGAACAGGTGTTCTGACCAAAGCGTTGACTGGGCGGCGGCGCTCGTGACCGACGAGTGCCGGGTCTGACCATTCGCGACCCGACACCTTGACTTGACGCACACGGAATGCAAAAACATCACGGCTACGGAAGGTAACCAGAGCGGCGCTATCCGACAAAGCGCTCGAAAGAACGAGGGCTTCGCGACGACAACCAGCCCTGCGGCAGACCTGAAGCAGCCCTAAGTTCAGAAGTAATTGAAAACAATCACTGCGACCGTGTGTCGCCAGTCGGGCTGATCTGGGAAATTGCGGGGGCCGCTACGCGCCATACGTGCGGCCCCCGTCACCCTGGCGACCACCACGTGTCATAGAGAGACACCAAGGTAAGCGGCAGCGAGTCGGGTCAGCCCATACATCGCAGGGTGCCGCCTCCACCATCAAACTTGTTTAGCGACTGTCCGGCAACGCTTTCCGGCCTCGATGTGAACAATCCCTGTCCGGGAATGTAAACAACCGCCGCTGAACGGTCAGACCCCGGTCAGATAAACAAGTCAGCACGCCCTCTTGCAGGCTCTTCACAGGTCAACGTCAGCTGCCATCACCCTTCCAGGTGGGGCAGAATACGAGTCGGCTGATCTCTCTTGCGGAACGATCCCCCCGTGAATCACCTTCGGGTGATCCGCGCGACCGAATCGCTGATCGGCCACCCCGTACGCCTGAGCTTCGCGGGTGGGCGCCAACCCACCGGCACCACAGCGCAGGCGACGGCTCGCCAAATCCACGTGTCGGTCAGGCCTTACCTGATCTCCAACTGAGAGGCACCAATGCCCACGCGTCAGCGTCGTGGCGCCGGCGGCCGGCCCTTCAAGGGCCGGCCGTCGAGCGGCACCGTCCTCGTCTTTGTCGTCTTCGTCATGGTCTTGCTGTTCGTCTTCGCCATCGTGGCGGGACGGACGGGCCTGACCACACTGTCCATTGCTGCCGGCACCGCAGCCATCACCCTGGCGGGCGACGTCGTCCGCCGCCTACTCACCTTCGTCCGGGATGACGACGACGAATCGGACAGCCCGTCCGTCGCCGCCCCGCCTGCATCCACCGTGGCCGTGCAGAGCCCGGAGACGAAGGGAGGCACCGATGCCCGGACGGCCTGAAACACCGATCGACCCGACTGCGGGACCCATCGAGAAGTTTGCATTCGACCTGCGTGAGCGGCGGGAATCGGCAGGCAGGCCGACCTACCGGACGATGGCCGCGGTCGCCCGCTACTCGCCCGCCGCCCTGTCCCAGGCGGCGGCCGGTCGCCGCCTCCCGACGTGGGACCTTACGAGGGCGTTCCTGACCGCCTGCAATGTCTCGGACCAGGAGATGCGGCGCTGGAAGCAGAACTGGGAGGCGATCAACCGACAGATTCGGCCGACCGGCGACGCACCCTGGTCAGGAATCACGGTCATCAACCCGCATCCGTCGGCCGAGCGTCTCCTGACCTACGTGACAGACCTCGAGGGTTACCGCGAGGCGCTGTCGGCCCTTCGGCGTGAGCAGCGGTTGACGTTGCGCCAACTGGAGGAGCGGTCACTGGGCCGGCTCAGCAAGAGCACCGCGTCCGACATGGTGACGGGCAAGCTGATGCTTCGTCCGGAGTTTGTCGAGCTGTACCTGACGGTGTGCGGTCTCCAGCCGACCGAGGTGGAGAACTGGATCCATGTGCTCCGCCGCCTGACGAACCAGTACAAACGGGCACAAGCAGCGTTGCGGATGCTGACGATCGACGAGCCTGCCACGAACAGCAATGCGGTCCAGCGGCTGGAACCAACGATGTCTGCCTCCCGCAGCACGCAGCGGGGTGGCTCCCACCGCCGCGCGAGCTTCATCAACGTGCTGTTTCCATGGAGGAATCAACGGAAGTCCGAGGAAGGCCCGCCCGTGGCCTGAGTCGCCGCCGCGAACCAGGTGCCCACCCTCTGCTGGAAGGTGGGCACCTGACTCATTGAGGCACACGGGACGCCACCACCCACTGCTCCCAGGAAGATTGCGCCAACCGCGTAGCATACATTTGCATGAGTCGATTCTTAGCGAGGGCGGCCGTCGTGGCCGGCATTCTCGCGATCACGCTCAACCCGGTGGCCGCCGGTGCCGCCACCGTCCCGACGGCCGCGTTCTCCCAGGACAGCACGTGGCCCGCGGGCTACGTGGGCCGCATGACCGTCACCAACGGCGGCACGACCGCCCTGACCTGGCGGGTCGAGTTCGACCTGCCCGCCGGCACGAGCATCGGCAGCTCGTGGGACGCCACGGTGACCCACTCCGGCAGCCACTACGTCGCCGTCGGCGCGTCGTGGAACGCGAGCCTCGCCCCGGGCGCGTCGACCAACTTCGGCTGGGTCGCCGCCGGTCAGGGCACGCCGCAGGGCTGCCTGCTCAACGCCGCCCCGTGCGACGGCCGCCCACCGTCGCGCGACGTCCGCCCGCCCTCGACCCCGACCAACCTGCGCGGCACCGCGCAGGCCAGCACGTACGTGCTCACCTGGTCCCGCCTCGACCGACAACCAGTTCGTCGCCGGCTATGAGGTCGCCCTCAACGGCACGGTCATCAGCCTCGTCGGCAACACCACCGCCTACGTCCCCTACACCGGCTACGGCACCTACTTCGTCGCCGTCCGCGCCTTCGACGGTGCCGGCAACTTCTCCACCCGCGCCCAGGTCGGCATCGCCGTCGACCCGCCGCCCCCGCCGCCGCCCGGCTCCTGACCGTCGCTCCCGGGGCGCGCGCCACCGCCGCCGCGCGCCCTCGGCCCTCCGTTCAGTGGCACTGCACGATGCCCCTGACCCGCCCGAACTCCCCGGCGACCAGGTCCTGCCGGCGGATCCAGTAGTACAGCCGGCCGACGTCACCCCACATCCACCCCGTGACGTTGTCGGAGTCCACCTGCAGCAGCAGCAACCAGTCACCGTCCCCCGGCCGTGCCGGGTCCTGGATGAACTCCGGCCAGCCGAAGACACGGTGCATCGGCGCCTCCACCTTCCCGCACAGCGCATCCATCCCGGCGGGCTGCCGCTCCCACAACGGCTGGACGACCGCCTCCGACTCGTCCGGGATCGTGAGCACCCGCCGGCCCGTGCAGGCCACCGCCGGAAAGGTCGCGGCTCCCTCCGGCGCCGCCACCGGCACCGCGCTCCCCGCGTCGACCGCGACGACCCGCCACCACTGCGGGTCGCTCGGGTCGTTCTCCCACCCGCCCATCTCCACGGCGTCGTAGAAGAACGCCAGCAGCATCCCCACCGGCAACGTTTCCAGCCCGAGGGCCTCGTTGACCCGGTCGCAGTCCAGCTGCACGACGAGCGACAGCGCCCGCCCGCCATCCGTCCGCGGCCAGACGAACCGCTCGTCCCCGAGCGCGACCCCACCGAGCCGCGTGCCCCGGAACCCCTCCCCGCGCGCCGAGCCGCCCGCCGAGCCGCGCGCCGAGCCGCGCGCCGAACCGCCCGCCGAACCGCCCGCCGAACCGCCCGCCGAACCGTGCACTGAACCGCACGCCGCGCTGTGCACCGAACCGTGCGCGGATCCGTGCACCAGGCCGTGTGCCCGGCTGTGTGTCAGGCGGACCGACGGCAGCGCATGCGCCATCACCGCCGCCCACAACGCCTCGTCGCCGCCGCCATCGACACCGTCACGGACCTCGGTCATGCCCGCCCCGGTCGCCGGCCGCGGCCGGGCCGCCGGCTGGATCGGGCGCACGAGGGGCGGCTCAGCAGCACTGGCCGATCCCCCAGATGCGGGTGAAGTCGCCGGCGGCAAGGTCCTGGGAGCGAATCCAGTAATACAACGTGCCGACGTCGCCCCACATCCAGCCGGCGGCGTCGTCGGAGTCGATCTGCAGGAGCAGCACCCAGTCGGCGGCGCCCTCGCGGAGCCCCTCCACGCGCGGGTCGTCGTAGCCCTCGGGCCCTCCGACGGAGATGCCGTCGGCGGCGAGCTGGCACTCCAGCTGCATCGGGCCCTGCACCAGCTCGGGCCAGCCGAACACCCGATGCCTGGGCGCCTCGTCCTTCACCCCGACGCGGTCGTACAACCGGCTCACCGCGCCGCGACCGTGCTCGCGCAGCCGCTCCACGGCCGGCTCCCACCGGTCGGGGATCGTCAGCACCCGCCGGGGCACGCACGCCACCGCACCGAACGCTTCCGTCCCCTCCGGCGCCACCACCGGCCGCGCCGTCGCGGCGTCGGACACGACCACCCGCCAGTGCTGCCGGTGGCCGGGGTCGTAGCCCCAGCCCTCCATCTCGACCGCGTCGTAGAAGAACGTCAGCAGCGCCCCGGCCGGCAACACGCCCGGACCGCCACCGCCGCCGAGCGTCGCGTTGATCTCGTCGCAGTCCAGCTGGGCGATCACCGTCAGCGCTCTGCCGCCGTCGGTCCGCGGCCAGACGAACCCGTCACCGGCGAGCGCCTCCCCGCCGAGCCGCGTGCCCCGCGAATCCGGCGCACACGCCCCGCCGCCGGTCAGCCGGACCGACGGCAGCACGTGCGGCGCGAGAACACCCCAGAGCGCCTCGTCCCCGCCGACCTCTCCCCGAAGCTCGCTCACGTGTCCTCTTCCTCGTCGTACAGCGCCATGAGCCGCGGCAGGCGGCGCCGCATCTCGGCCTCGTCGTCGAAGTCGAACTCCCAGTCCGGGTCGAGGTCGGGGTGGCGGATGGTGAAGTCGCGGGCTGGGAGCTCGTCGCCGCCGGTCCGGTCCCGGTACGCCTGCCAGACGACAGCCAGCACGTCCTCGCACTCGAGCTCGTCGCACTCGGCGGCCGCCGCGACGACCGCGGGGTGCGCCGCGAGGCTGTCGGGGTCGGCGACCGCCCGCTCGAACGTCTCCCTGCCCTGCGTGATCAGCCATCCCCGGAAGTACTCGAACCCGTCGTCGGACGCGCCACCGTTGATGACGTAGGCGGCGGCCCACAGCCCGGCCCGGTAGGACTCCGCCACCAGCTCGTCGAACGGCCGGTCGAACGCCGCGATCACGGCCGGCGGCCGCGCGCCGAGCAGCCGCACCATCGCCGCCGCGACGTCGTCGGCGGACGGCGACCCACCCAGGCCCGCCCGCGCCTCGTCGACCAGCCGCCACACGTCCTCCGCGCCCGGTGGTGGCGCCTCGGTCCGGCTCACCGCTCCTCCTCGCCGTCGTAGAGCGCCATGAGCCGCGGCAGGCGGCGACGCATCTCGGCCTCGTCGTCGAAGTCGAACTCCCAGTCCGGGTCGAGGTCGGGGTAGCGGATGGCGCAGGAGCCGGCGGGCAGATCGACGCCGCCCGTCGCGGCGCGGTGCGCGTCCCAGACGACGCCGAGCATGTCCTCGCCCTCGAGGTCCTCCCCCTCGGCCGCCGCGGCGACGACCGCCGGGTGCGTGGCGAGGCTGTCGGGGTCGGCCAGCGCCCGCTCGAACGTCTCCCGCCCCTGCCCGATGAGCCAGCCGCGGAAGTAGTCGAACCCGTCGTCGGACGCGCCGCCGTTGATGAGGTACGCGGCGGCCCACAGATCTGCCCGGTACGACACCGCGAGGAGATCCCACAGCGGCTGCTCGAACGCGGCGATGTCGGCGGCCGGTCGGCTGCGCAGCAATCGCACCACCGCCGCCGCAACGTCGTCCGACGACGGCGACCCGCCAAGGTCCGCCCGCGCCGTGGAGATCAGGCGCCACACGTCATCCACGCCCGGCGACAAGGGCGACACCTCAGCGGTGCTCACTGCTCCACCTCACCGTCGAGGAGCGCCATCAGCGCCGGGAGGCGGCGACGCATCTCGGCCTCGTCGTTGTAGTCGAAATTCCAGTCAGGGTCGAGGTCGGGGACCCACGCCGTGACGGAATGGCGGGGCATGTCCTCCCCTGTCACGGCGCGATAGGCGTCCATCACGACACACAGGACGTCATCGCCGAACAGGTCACCGACCCCGGCCCTCACCGCGATCACCTCGGGATGGGTGGCCAGGCTGTCGGGGTCGGCGAGGGCACGCTCGAACCAGTCCCTGCCCTGCGCCACGAGCCAGCCGCGGAAGTAGTCGAAGACGTCATCGGACGCGCCGTCGTTGATGATGCACGCGGCGGCCCACAGATCCGCCCGGTAGGACAGCGCCACCAGCTCCTCGAAGGGCCAGTCGAACGCGGCGATGTCGGCGGGCGACCGGCCGCGCAGCAGTCGCACCACCGCCGCCGCCACGTCGACGGCGGACGGCGACCCGCCCAGGTCCGCCCGCGCCTCGGAGATCAGGCGCCACACGTCATCCACGCCCGGCGACAAGGGCGACACCTCAGCGGTGCTCACCGCTCCACCTCACCGTCGAAGAGCGCCACGAGCGCCGGGAGGCGGCGACGCATCTCGGCCTCGTCGTCGTAGTCAAAATTCCAGTCCGGGTCGAGGTCGGGGATCCAGACCGTGTCGGGATAGGGCGGCACGTCCTCCTCGCCGGTGGCGTCGCGATAGGCGTCCATCACGACATACAGGACCGGCTCGCCGTCGAGGTCTCCGCCCCCGTCCGCGGCCGCGGCCACCGCGGGATGGGCGGCCAGGCTGTCGGGGTGGGCGAGGGCGCACTCGAACCATTCCCTGCCCTGCGCCACGAGCCAGCCGCGGAAATAGTCGAACCCGTCACCGGACGCGCCGCCGTTGATGATGTACGCGGCGGCCCACAGGTCCGCCCGGTAGGACACCGCCATCAGCTCGTCGAAGGGCCGGTCGAACGCGGCGATGCCGGCCGCCGGACGGGAACTGAGCAACCGCACCATCGCCGCCGCGACGTCGTCGGCGGACGGCGAACCGCCCAGGTCCGCCCGTGCCTCGTCGACAAGCTCCCACACGTCCCGAATCCCCACCCCACCGCTCATGCGCACATCATGCCCGCGGGGTACGACAGTTTTCACAGCCTCCTTTCACGGCGCCGCCGTTGACGAGGACCGGGCGAAGTGAGCGCTCACATCGACGTTGACAAGTACGAACGACGCCGATACGGTCCGCCACCGAGGAAAGCGCTTTCCTCGCGACCCGAACCAAGGCACCGATCGGAGGTTCCCCAACGTGGCAAGGCAGAGACACAGACGCTGGCTGCTCAGTGCGGTCGTGCTGACCGTGGTGGCGGCGGTGACGACCGTCGCCGTGCGGTCCGCGGACGCGGCGACGATCGTGCAAGGCACCTGGTACAACCTGGTGAACGTCAACAGTGGCAAGGTCATGGAGGTCACGGGCGCGTCGACCGCGGACGGCGCCACGGTCACCCAGTACAGCAGCAACGGCTGCCAGTGCCAGCAGTTCCGGTTCGAGTCGGCCGGCACCGGCTGGTGGCGGATCGTCGCCCGGCACAGCGGCAAGGCCGTCGACCTGTGGGAGTGGAACACCGCCGACGGCGCGGAGTACCGCCAGTGGCCGATCAGCAGCGGCAACAACCAGCAGTTCTCCGTGCAGAACATCGGCGACAACATCCAGCTCATCAACCGGCACAGCGGCAAGGCCCTCGAGGTCTGGGAGTGGTCGACCGCCAACGGCGCGCGGATCTCCCAGTTCACCGACCTCAACGGCGCCAACCAGCAGTGGCGCCTGGTGGTGGCGGGCACGACCACGCCCACAAATACCAACCCCAGCACCAGTTGGCCGACGAAGTCGGGCGACGCGAGCGTCAACAGCACCATCAAGGTGTCGGGCACGCTCGACGGCGGGATGAAGCGGTACTGCTGCATCGGCGACGGTGGGCAGAGCGAGAGCCAGGACCCGATGTTCGAGCTGGCCA